>NZ_CAWUDL010000051.1:0-46894 GCF_963920945.1 Anabaena sp. CCY 9402-a | reverse complement strand
GTCAACGGAGTTCTCAGGTAGATGAATGAGTATCAAAGACTCGTCAACGGAGTTCAGAACCGGATAAGTCTAACTCCTTTGCCAAATTTTAATGGTTTTATCCAAACTCCCACTGACCAACATCTCGCCGGAACTGGTAAAAGTCAGCGCGGTGACAATATCAGTGTGACCTGTAAAGGTAGCTAATAACTCGCCGGAGTCAAAATGCCATAACTTGATAGTTTGGTCAGCACTGCTACTAGCAATAATTTGTTCATCGGGACTAAGCGCGATCGCATACACTTTATCTGTATGTCCCTTAAGAGTGCGAATTAATTTACCACTCTCCAGATGCCAAATTTTAATAGTCTGATCCCAGCTACCACTGGCCAGCCATTGACCATCTGCACTAATTTTCAAAGCACGGACAATGTGACCGTGACCCGTGAGGGTATGTAGGGGTTCTTTGTCTTTGAGATTCTTCGTATTCCAGGGTTCTGAGGTATGCCAGACTTTGATTTTACGGTAGCTACCGGTTACTAAGGTTTGACCGTCACGGCTTAACGCCAAAGAATGAGCAGCCGTATCATCTAAAGATAGGATAGCTTTTACCTGACGACTCATCAAATCCCAAAAGAAGATTTTTCTGTCATCGCCTCCAGTGGCTAACATTTGTCCATCGGGAGTGAAAGCAACGCAGCGCACCACGCCATGATGTTTGTGCAGAATATCTATTAAATCTAATGCGCCTGTATGCCAAATTTTAATTGACGAATCTGCGCCACCACTCACCAACATCTGGCCGTCTGCACTAAAAGCTAGGGAACTAATTTCATCTATTAGTCCAGAAAATACCCAAGGATATTCTGACAAAGTATCGATTAAATCGCCCTTGCTTAAATCCCATAACTTAGTCTCTCCATGACTACCACTAGCCAATATCGGTGTAATTATGCCGTTGTCATACTTAGAATTAAAAGCTAAACAATTAATTCCTTTAGTATGTCCTTTTAACGTCTGCCAACATTCCCAATCACCAATAATTTCTTTTTTAGGATGGTCTGATGATACAGTTTTAATTGTTTCAGGGATGGTTCTTTCAACAACTATTGGCAAGATATCTTTTTTAATATCTTTTTTAAGACTTAATGATTCTAAATACCAACTTAAACCCCCTGCATACAACAAGTTACTAGGAGCAACATACATTTTGGGTTCTGTTAATCCGATTTGATGGGTGGGTAAAAAGCCAGCAATCACAGCTTGTTTTTCACAACCCAACTTACCCGTAGATGGATAAAATAGACACAGAAAAACTAATACTTGGTGATGTCTTAAATCATCTTGAGTGACTGACCACCTGATTTTATCTTTCTTAATGCCATTAAAACTTTCACCATCAGCAACATAAACTTGTACACTCAATTTAGGGTTATCTGCTAACAAGTAAGTAAACTTACTTTCACCCCGCAAGTTCCCTTCATCGTCTAGCACCATATTCTGCGCGGTGTCTTGGGGAATTTTCTTTAGTAGCTTCCCTAGACGCGTGCTGATAATGCGATCAACAATTTGCTCGCGCAAAATATAATCTTCCGCTTGCTGCTGGAAATATGTCGGAAAAGGGATCGTCCAGTCAGGGGGTTCGGGATATTCGGGGGGTATGGGAGGCGGATTTTTCGCCAGGATTTTGGCTTGTTGGCGAGAAAATTCGATAATTTTTGCCAACGGCTCTCCACAAAATGCCATCACTTCGCTGTGACACCCTCTAACTTGACTTTCTAACAAAGATAGATCGTAAGTTTTGGGTTTTTTCACACGTTGAAGGAAGTCAGCCTGTTGAGCTTTGAGTAAGCTAATCCAATCCATCTGCATTCCTGCGGCACAATGTTGCATACTTAAGGTAAGCTATACCAATGCAATGACTCAAGTTTATAACTTCTAGTTAATTAAAAATTCCGTAATCCTCGCAGTCTAATAGAACACAATCAAAGGCAGAATTTGCAGAGAGTATCCACCATAAAGGATGAAGACCCTTGATTGAGAACGGGACTGAAGTATTGAGAATTTAAATGATGTCCGTCAATTCTAACTAACCTTAACAATAAGATACTGTTGCCCTAGAAACAGTTATATTTCTAAAGACAATTATTCTTGAAGATGATTAAGCCTCAACATAAAAAGCTGATTTAAAAGTAACCTAATGTTACAAAAACAAATAGATATACTAATTTGTTATGTTGTGATACATTTTCATCAATTTTAAGTTTTATGTTCCGGCGTAGAGGATTGAGTACCTGCGTTGTAAGTGTTATTCGATTCTAGTTGTTTAATTTTTCTGTGCAAATCAAACTCTTCACTACTGACTATTGTTTCTAGATTGGCGATTCTTTGCTCTAATATCTCTATCGGTTGGCCTGATAAAGATTTGGATGGTGATTTTTTATCATCAGAACGCCAGACAGCGACAGTACCAGCAACTGCACCGCCAATAGCTGCTAACGGGAGGATGGGGCCACTTCGAGTCACAGCCGATAGTGGAATACAAATGGCGAAAAGACCAACTGTCATTCCCCAAATTTTCGAGGTAGCAGCAACCCTGATATCTTCCTGTGGTTGTTTAGCCATAAATTTTGCCAAGAGGATTTACTTAACTAGATTCGCACAATCGCCGATAAAAATACCTCCCACATTAGGGTTAAATATAATTACGCCTCCACCTCTGATACAATCCTTTGAGCGTAATTGATTTTTATTCAAAATTCCTATGACAAGTACATCTCACATTTTCCTTGTAGGAGCTAGTCGCGGTGTTGGTAAAGAAATTGCCAATTACTTGAGTAAACAGAATATTCAAGTCACCGCACTGGTCAGAAACGAAACATCTCGTGCTGAACTCGAAGCAATGGGAGTTGAGGTAGTTGTAGGAGATGCCTTAAATATAGATGACTTAGAAAGTTCTATTATTACAGACAAACCGATTCACGCTGTTATCAGTACACTAGGCGGTTTACCTACAGACCAAGAAAAACCAGATTATTTAGGAAATAAGAATATCATTGATGCCGCAGTAAAAGCTGGCGTAGAGAAGTTTGTTCTAGTAACTTCCATTGGGACTGGTAATAGTGTCGGTGCTTTGTCTCCCCAAGCTTTAAACGCACTGCAAACAGTTTTAGTAGAAAAGGACAAAGCAGAACAGCATTTAATTGCTAGCGGACTCATCTACACGATTATCCGTCCTGGTGGGCTAAAATCAGAGCCAGCCACAGGTAACGGTGTGTTAACGGAAGATACACGCATTGTTGGGAGTATCCATCGCGCAGATGTAGCAGAGTTAGTTTGTCGCTGTTTAAGTTCCGAGAGTGCTAATAATAAAATTCTGTCAGCAATAGATAAGAAGATGCTCTTTACACAAACAGAGTTTGTTGAGTTTAAACTAGATTAGTTGGGGACTGGGGACTGGGGAATAATAACTAATAACTATTGATCTATGCCAAATACTATTTCAATTACTGATTCACTAGTTCCTAATCCTGTACCGAAATCAACAATCATTCGGTTAGAAAACATCTTTAAAATTTACGGTAGAGGAGAAACTGAAGTTAAAGCCCTCAATGATGTAAATCTTGTCATTAATGAGGGTGAATACTGTTCCATTATGGGGCCTTCAGGTTCAGGTAAATCTACGGCTATGAATATTATTGGTTGTCTAGACCGCCCCACCACAGGACATTACTATTTAGATAACGTCGATGTGGCGCAAATGAATGACGCAGACTTGGCGCATATCCGCAATAAAAAACTGGGGTTTGTCTTCCAACAATTCCACCTATTACCCCAACTCAGTGCATTAGAAAACGTGATGCTGCCAATGGTGTATGCTGGTGTCAATCCTAGCGAAAGAAGCGATCGCGCCGCCCAAGCACTCACCAAAGTCGGTTTAGCCAATCGCATCAACAACAAACCCACTCAACTATCAGGCGGACAACAACAAAGAGTAGCGATCGCCCGTGCTATTGTGAACCGTCCCGTTGTCCTGCTAGCTGATGAACCCACGGGCGCACTCGATTCACACACCACTCAAGAAGTATTAGATATTTTTACCGAACTCAATACTAGTGGTATCACGGTAGTTATGGTGACACACGAACCAGAAGTTGCCCGTCAAACCCGGCGTATTGTCTGGTTTCGGGACGGTCAAGTTGTACATTCTCACCTCACACCTGAAGAATTAAATAATCCGTAATTCGTAATACTCGCAAAGCGAGTTCGCGGAGCGTTACGCAGTAAAGCAAGCTACGTAATTCGTACTTAGACAGTATTAATTACAAAAATTTTTTCCTGTCACCTGTCACCTGTCACCTGTCACCTATCTACGCCAATAAAACTGAATTCTCTACTAAATTATTGCCAATAGTCTGTAACTTCGTAACCTAGTTCTTCCAGCATTTGCCGGAGTAGGGGTAAACTGAGTCCGATAACGTTGCTGTGACAACCTTCTATTTTTTCTACAAATAGACTACCAAAACCTTCTAGAGCGAATGCACCAGCACACTTGAGGGGTTCACCTGTAGCTACATAGGCTTGAATAGCGCGATCGCTAAGTTGAGCAAAATATACTCTTGTCACCTGACATTTAACTACAGTGCGGTTTTGGTCAACGTCAATCAAAACATGACCTGTGTATAAATCGCCAAAGCTACCCCGCATTAATTGCCAACGTGCGATCGCTTCGGCTGCATCTGCTGGTTTGCCGTGAATCTTACTATCGATTGCTAATACTGAATCACAACCCATAATCAACCCTGATGCAAACTGCGGTACTACAGTTTCCGCCTTGCGTTGAGCCAGAATTTGAACTAACTGTGCAGGTTCAGTGATTTGAACTTGTGACTCATCAAAATCACTAGGACTGACTATTGGTTCAATCCCAACAGTTTGCAGCAAGCGTCGTCGCGCTGGGGAAGCAGAGGCTAGTACGAATTGGGGAATTTTCATAAAATTTTTGGGTAAGTAGAGACGCGATATATTGCGTCTGCACAATAGTCATTAGTTACTCTACCTTGTCTCCCATACCCCATGACGGCAGTTGCTCCACTTGAGGAGACCTCCTTCTCTACGGGACACTACGCGCAGAGTCCCGCAGGGAACAGAGACAAGACCACACTACCTCCCCCACACTCCATTCCCTATTTAATACACAGAAAAAGAATTGACTACATCTTTCATCATGTTTTTAACTCTTTGCCAACGTCTTTCGGGAATAGAGGCATTAAAGGTAAAAAGTTTACCACGGCTCACAGCAACACTAGTCACGTTGTGCCGTTTTTGCTGATCGGTAAGTGTTACCAAATACTCAAGAATATAATATATTTTTCCATCAGATTCTTGTTCTAGGGCGTTAACCAATTCAGCCGAACGTCCAGAATCAGGAGGTGCTAAAGCTGACTTACCCAACTTGTATCCTACTTCCGTTGGTGTTCCTAATTCTTTTAATGTTTTGTTCTCTGGAACAGGACTAATGATCACAGAGACATTTTCTGATATCTCAATTAAATCGTGAAATACAACGTCGGGGCCATTGGCAACTTTCACCTGCAACCAGCCATTAGGATATAAAAATTCATAGCCATCAGTTGTGTCTACAAAGCTTTTGAATCCGGCAGCAGAGGCAATATCAGGATTACTGAAGCTGAAACTTAACACCAATAGCAAAATAAATACAAGTCTTTTCCACATTTTTACAGTTTCCTTTCGGCTGGAAGCAACACAAGCAAGCATAATTTCTCATTTTCATTGTCCCATCAACTGTGTCGCTTCGCATCATTTCGCTCTCTTAGTAGATGAGGATCACTAACTATATGCTTACCACTAACGAATTACGCTGGTTTCATCCTGGTACGCTCCCATCAGATATTCTGGTTTGGTTTCAGCAAAATTGTTTGATTAATCAATTGCAACCACCAGAAGTAAGAGAGGATGTGTATCTATATGCGCCAGGATCTGATTTTTTGGGAATCAAACTCAGACAAGATAGGCTGGAAGTCAAATGGCGCAAAGCAGAACTGGGTATAGTTGATTTTGGTAAATTAGTGGCAGGAAAAGCCGAAACATGGGCTAAATGCTCGTGTAGCGATTCCACGGGGGAAATTTTTCAGCCTGCAACAGTTTTAGGAAATGCTGCTTGGGTAAGTGTGCAGAAAGTTCGTTATTTACAGCTTTATCGGATTTTGCCAGATTTTTCACTAATACCACTTACTAATCATGAAAATATTAATAACGGCTGTAGTGTGGAAATTACGCAATTACTAGTTCAAAATTCTCCCTGGTGGAGTCTGGCTTTTGAAGCTAATGGTGATGATGTGCGACTAATGGCAAATCTTCAAGCAACAGCTAATTGGGTATTCAATACTTACCAAAGTACAGCATTACAGGCTGCTAATTCCTACGCTTATCCTCACTGGTTGGGACTTAATAACTAATAAATTTGCAACACAACTAGCGTCATATCATCAGTGTTTTGTCCATCTTGTCCAATAAATTGCTGTACCTGATCAAATAGGTAATCAACAATTTCCTGGGGACTATCACAAGACCTACAAGCTTTATGGAACGCAGCAACAAAATTTTCTTCGTCGAAGCGATCGCCACTAGCCGCCGCCGCATCGGTTAAACCATCTGTATAATAAATAACTGTATCCCCAGGCTCTAACTGTACTTGGGCATCTTCATATTGGCTATTGGCATCCAAGCCAATTAACATTCCCAAGGTATCCAAACGGCTAATACTTTTCGTCGCTGCGTGCCACCACAACGGAGGGTTATGTGCAGCATTACTATAAGACAAAACGCGATTGTGCGGATTATATTCTGAGTAAAATAGCGTTATAAAGCGGTGAGAATTTTCCAAATCAGCATACATGACTCGGTTTAAGTTTTGCAGCACTCCCCCTGGAGAATTGCCATGCAAAACCTCTCCTCGCAGCATTCCCCGCATCATCGTCATAATTAGACCAGCCGGGACACCTTTCCCCATGACATCCCCAATTACCAATCCCCAACGTCCTGCATTCTGACTACTGTTAATAATGTGTGGATAAATTTGATTGTGATTAGTGGGAATAAAATCATAGTAGTCTCCACCTACACGATTAGCTGGTTTACAGCGTGCCGCCAAGACAGCACCAGGAATAGAAGGACATTGACGGGGTAGAAGTCGCCTTTGAATCTCCGCACCAATTTCTAATTCTTGGTCTAGGCGTTCTTTTTTTCTCAGTTCTACTCCTAGTTCATCATTTTCAATTGCTACCGCCGTTTGATCTGCCACTAGCCGGACTAACTTTTGTCTGGTTTCTGTCCAGCTATATTCCGGGTCGCGGCTGAGTACATATAACCATCCCCGTTCTGTGTGCTTGACCAAAATTGCTGTGCCGAAAATCTGCACATCCGGCCCTAAGTGACGGTGCATCTGCGCGTCCAAAATCCCTGTTGCTGTGGCTAGGGGTGCGCTATTGGCTGCCAGTGAAACTTGACTACTAGCGGTTTCTAAAGCTTTGCGGATGTTCTTGCGTTGGCGACTATCCTGCCAATGTAACTGCTCTAACCTAATTTGACCATTGGGCTTATAAAGAAACAGCGCACTACCATCAGCATCTGTAACTCTTGTCGCCATTAATGGAATCAGTTCCAAAAACTGATTCAAATTATTAAAGCTTCTGAGGGCAAATCCCAAGGAACTCAGCAAATCTTGAATTTTATTCTGTTCCCGGTGCAACCTTGCCACGAGTTCTTTGAGTGCTACAACTGGTGTGACATCGGTCGTCGTAGCACTAATATTATTGTCAGTAGGTTGAGATGACACTTGAGACACAGGTACAGTTACTATTGCACTGGAAAAATAGACATTAGATTACTTATACAATTTTTGCCTTGACATTGCTAAACCATATTGGGTCAAGATTTGTCACTTTAGCAAGAGTAAAAAGACGTAAGACATAACTCGATACAAGTATTGCATTGGGTTATAAAACTTATATCTCAAGATAGGAATGTTAATAAATGCAGTTTTAGGCAAAAATTGCTCCGCAAAAATCAGCAATTATCCTTCTCTATGGGAAAAAAGTTTACCCTTACATATCACAATTAGCAAATCATACATCTTCAGACATAGAAATTCCGAACTATTCAGACGTTTTTTGATGAATTCAAAAAAGAACTATAAATGTTGATAACACATAAATGCAAAAAAGCACATCATGCCATATCTAACCCGCATTTCTCACAAACAGTAGGGGCGGGTTGAGCAAAATATTTCGTGAATGATTCGAGCATATCTGTGAACCCGCCCCTACAGACTCTGGACTGAGGTTGCAATAATTGGTGATAAATCCGGGCTAAGTGCCGTATTAGTGGGAAATTTTAGCTTGAACTAGAAAAATGGGGCATTGGGCATTAGGGTAGAATTATTCTGCCTTCTGCCTTCTGCCGTTCTTTTTGACTTTTGACTTTTGAATTTTGAATTCCGCTACGCGGTGCTAGCCACTCAATAAGGCTTCGACAAATTCATAACTAGAGAAAGGGCGTAGGTCTTCCATTCCTTCGCCTGCACCAATAAAACGGATGGGTAAGCCTAGCTGCTGTACTACTGCTAGGGCTACGCCTCCCTTAGCCGTTCCATCTAGCTTGGTTAAGACTACGCCACTGAGTTGAGCAGCTTGGGAGAAGACTTCAGCTTGTCGCAATCCATTTTGACCTAAAGTAGCATCTAAAACCAAAAGCGATTCTATTTTGGCATCAGGGGCTTTTTTGTCGATAATTCGCCGGATTTTACTGAGTTCATCCATTAAGTTTTTCTTATTTTGCAGTCTGCCGGCGGTATCCACCAAAAGTAATTCGGTTTCTCTGGCTTGAGCAGCTGCGATCGCATCAAATACCACGGCTGCCGGGTCAGTATTCTTACCAGGGTTAGCAATCACTTCTACACCACTTCTAGCACCCCAAACTTTCACCTGTTCTACTGCGGCAGCCCGGAAAGTATCAGCTGCGCCAATTAAGCATCGGTAGCCAGATTTTTGGGCTAGGTGAGAAATTTTACCGATGGTGGTGGTTTTGCCTGCACCATTCACCCCAGTGATTAACCAAATATTTAGGGTATCTTTTTCCGGGGCAAAGCTGGCTGTATGGGTAGTGTTGAGGGGTGCTTCTAGCATATCCCGCAAGATTTTTTTCAAGTAGGCGATCGCTTCTTCTGGTGGTGTCACTTCTGAGCGCAGTTTTTTCTGGAGCGCACTGATAATATAATCAGTTGCTTCTACACCTACATCCGCTTGCAGCAGTAACGCCTCAATTTCTGTGACAGCCGCTTGGTTGAGTGGCCCTTGTCCAACAATTGCCTTCAGTTGGTTAAGGATATTTCGACGGGTTTTATCTAATCCTTCTCGCAGCTTTTTCAGCCAGGTAATTTCTTCAATAGAAATATCTTCCGGCCGCCTACCTTGTGATGCTAATACTTCGGCTGACCAAACAAATCCGTCATCAAAATCTAATCCAGGAATTACTTCTACCGCTTCCGTTGTAGTCGCTACTGGTTGCACTACTTCGGGTTCAGGTACTTCAATCGCACTGGCAATAAGTCGTTCCTGCTTGGCTGCTTGTTCAGCTGCTGCCCTTTCTAAAAAAGATAAAGTTGTAGGTTTTGCCGTCTCTTGGGCAATTTCTGGCTCTGTTGAGGTTTCGACAACAGTTGCAGTTTCTTCTACTATTTCTGGTGTATTAACAATTATTTCTGGAGACTCTTCCGTCGCTACTTCTGCTTCTGAGGTAGTTTCTGTAACTTCAGTTATAGCAGTTGTAGTTGCTTCAACTTCAGGCGTTTCCTCTGGTGTGGAAACATCTGCTGAGTCTGGTTGAGGCTGTTGTTTCTCTTGGATATTTTTATAAGCAGCTTTAGCAAACGCCAACAAGTCGGCCGTTGAGTCTGGTGCAGCGTCTGCTGTTGTTGGTGACGTTGCGGCTGACTCTGGTTGGGGTTCTTGTATCGGAGGTGTTTCTGCTGGTTGTGTATTCGGGGAATTTTTATCTTGACGATTGAACCAATTAAAAACCATTGCAGCTAGCGGTGTTAGTTGTTCTGTGAGGTAGGAGCTATGCGTTTATAAGTTAGAATCTATGAGTTTAATTTAACTTGTTACTCTGATGTGGTGTGAAAACCTCCGGGTTATCCTCACCTGTTCGTCCTCCTCACTACCCACTCACAACTTACCACTCATGATGGTTCTTTTCGTGAACGTCTATGACTTTTGACTTCCCTCGTTCGCGTAGCGTCCCGTAGGGAAGCGACTTAACTTCTGCCCTGCGGGACTACGCAGGTTGTTTTTGCTCTGTGACTCGGCGCAGAACACCGTTAATAAACCGATGACCTTCATCGCCACTGTAGCGTTTTGCTAGCTCTACAGCTTCATTAATTGCTACTCTATCTGGGAGGTTGAAGAAGAGCATTTCTGACACAGCAATTCGCAGAATATCTCGATCAATTTGGGCTAAACGGGTAACTTGCCAGTCTACTAAAGCCAAGGAAATTTGTTCATCAATGATAATGCGATTTTCGTTGATGATTTGGACAAGTTTGATAGCATATTTACCGACTTCCCGATCCTGATTGGCTAGCTGAATTAATTCGGGGAACTCTAGGGCTGCGCCTAATTGATTAATGGCGGTTTGAGTACATTCGATCGCCTCTTTAAGCATAGTTCTCGCACTATTGAGATCAGAAGCGCGAGTTTCACTGGTTAAAAGGCGATCGTGACTGCGTTGTAGCTCCCCAGTGGCGTTATCCAAGCTATCTTGTACTTCTGCTCTAAGGGTACGTACTGTAGCTAACACCAGCTTAGGTAGGTGTTCTTCTGTCAATTTTTTGGGATTAACTGGTAACTGGCTCAGGCTTAAAAGTGCCAGTTCACGGGCTATTTGTTGTGGTTTGCGGTCTTGCATAAAAGTTTAACTGTTTCAATAATAATGTAATTTCAGAGTTACAAATCTATCAATTTTAATTGAGCCAAACATCCATATTATTCTGTTTGGCTACAAATTTACCGGATTTTTTTTTAGGTTTCTTCGATAGGGATGATGGGATGTGGAATATCGCTATTGGATTTTTCTAGTTTGTGTTCTTTGATCGCTAAAGGGGATAAAGGTGTGTTGGGGGTGACAATCCCTCCAGAGACTACGACTTTAAAGGCATCTTCAACCGATATTGAGAGGTTGACTACTTCATCTTCTGGAACTACGGCATACCATCCTGTGGTCGGATTGGGAGTGGTGGGGATAAAAATACTTAACATTGGTTGAGACATTTGGGCTTGAATTTCACTCCCAATGACACCTGTCACAAAAGCGATCGCCCATATTCCTTTGCGGGGATACTCGACTAAAATGACCCGCCGAAATTTGTTATTAGAGTCTTTGAGGAGAGTTTCCAAAAGCTGCTTCAGTGTTTTATATACCTGTCCAGCTAAGGGAATCGCCTGTAATAATCGCTCACCAAAATCTAGTAACCACCGCCCAGCAATATTGCGAGCCATTAACCCAATCAACAGAATACTGAGTAATGGTACAGCTAGCCCTACCGCTAAATTCAGGAAATTTACTAGAATTGGGTGTAATCCATCAAAGGGATTTAGTTGTTTAGGAACTTGAGTGAGAAAATTAATTACCCAATTAGCAATGGTAATCGTTAGCCAGATAGTCGTTGCTAGTGGAATCACTACCAACAGTCCAGCAATTAAGTCATTCTTCAAGTCCTGTTTTAGACGATCAATTCTCAAGCCCCTATTCTCCTTCTTTAGAATAGTGGAAATTTCTTTATTCGTATTCATGCCATTAGATTTGTCCAATGATTAAGACATGACTTGTGATATTTTTTACCGCAAGTTACTGTCTACAACGACAAGTAGTTAAGTTATTGCCATGACATATGCCCTATTAACTAGGAAACTAGTTGTTTACCTGCAAAAGTGCAAATAGACACATTCCAACTTAGATTAAAGCCAGTTGGTTTTTGAGGTTGTTACTTTTCTTTGTACGAGTTGTAAACGATTGTTGCAAATATAGGAGATATTAATTATCCTATCGCGCTTAATTAAAAGCTGCTAATACTGAAAAATTAGCAAAAAGCAGTAATTAGCGCAGTTTTTTATCCTGATTTGCAACCTAGGAGGGGTGATTTTTCTGAGAATGGGATTTAAAAATTTTAACTGATCGTAACGGCTAAATAAACTCACCCTGAATTAAGTGACTAAGACAGCTAGGAAATCTCAGTCACTGAGTCTAAGAGCAATTCAACACTCAAAATTCCAAATTCAAAATTAAGAAATAAGTAGAACAACTTGAAAATACCAAACTATGTTAAATAATGTAAAAAACCTAAGATTGAGTTCGTAGTAAGGACTTTAGTCCTTTTTTGTTCGCGGAGCGTCCCGCAGGGAACGGAGAGAACGCAGAGAGAACTAAAGTTCTTACTACAAACCTTTAATTATTTACCCTGTTCTACTTAGGCTTGGACATTGGTGTAACATTTCCCCCATCACCTATCACCTGTCATCTGTCACCTGTCACCTATTTACTTAGGCATTTCTGAAACTGTGTAGCTCACTTCTAATTGGCTTTGTTTTTCTTGAGCCACGGGTGCTGCTAGGCTAGGTGTGGGGATGTTTTTCATCTCCCAAGCTTTCAACAGAATTAGGTATTCATAAAAAGCCTGTAAAGTACACCAAGCCAAACCAGCGCGTCCGTCTAAGCAACCACCCAGAAAAAAGTACATATACAAAAAGCGCAGTAAAGGTCTAGCGGGTAAACGCAAAGACAAATCTTTCAACGCTCGTCGTTTTTCAATTTCCGACTTACCAAAAAACAAATCTCGCCAGTCTACCTTGCCCTTTTCTAATTGATACAAAGTTTCTCTAGCTTCATCAGTAGAATAACGGTTGTGCTTTTCAATCCAACGGCTCAAACCCTTGCTACAAGTATAGTGAGGATAAGTTTCTTTGACGAAACTGGTTGCACCATCGCACACTTCCCGTTCAGTATGACCATAGTCTGTAAACCAAACTTTCCCATGACGGAAAAGACGCATTTGATAGCGGGGGTATTGAGTGCTGCGGCGAATCCATTGATTGAGGAAAATCACCCGTTCAGCAACGTAGTAGCCGATGTAGTCTGGGTTTTGCTTTGCCTGTTCGCATTCAGCAAATAGTTCTGGTGTCATCCGTTCATCGGCTTCGAGAATATACACCCACTCGTGTTTAGGGGGGATAGACTCTAACATCCAAGTGCGTTGTCGTCCGTGACTCTCAAAAGCGTGTTGAACAACGCGGACGGGATAACGACTGGCGATTTCTACAGTGCGATCGCTACTGCATGAGTCTACAACAATAATGTCATCTGAGAGCATCGCCGACTCGATACAAGCGGCAATATCTAATTCTTCGTTATATGTCAGTATGTAAATTGAGAACATTTTCTAAAATTATAGTAATTTTGCTAGATGCTAATTATCTTTTTATTATCAGATTAATAATAGTTAAAGACAGTATAAATTATCAAAAATTGTTTAATATTTTATACTGTCGTAGTGAATAGTGAATTAACGTGCTGGTACTTTACCTTTAGGTTTACTACCTTGAAAAGCACCCATACCTCTTAAACCTGTCCAACCAATGATGATATAACCAATAGCTAGGAGTAAGCTGCTAATGCCAATTCGCAGTCCTGATTTCCAAGCGTTGTCTTTAGCTTGTTTGGAAGCATCGTCCCTACGTTGGCGAATTTGATTCAATCTTTGATTAGCTAGTCCTTGAGGATCTGTTTGCTGGGCAATAAACTGATCAAGTTCTTTGGGATTGGCTTTAAACTTCTTGAGCAGTTCTTTTTGTGCGGCTGGAATTTGGGGACTATTGAGTGCTTGTTGATATTTTTGCTCGTCTTTGAGTAATTCGCTAAACTGAGCTTTTGCTTGGGTGCGTAATTGTTCTAACTGAGCTTTGCCTTGCTCATTGTTTATTTGCGCTTGAAATTGGTTTAACTGATTTTTTAGTTGACTTTCCGCCTGGTCGGCATCTTGGCTAATTTGATTCACTGTTTGGGTGCTAGCTTGTCGCACATTGTTCAGGTGTAAGGGAAAAATTAGCAAGAATATTAACCCTAAGATGCTAGACAGTATTAAAACAGGAAATCTGAAGTCAAAACCTTTGGGGCCATCACTAGCTTCCTGCATCCAATAACCGGTAAATAATGCTCCCACACCAACCAAGGGTACGATACCTCGATCAACTAGTGCGGTTGCTACGTTGATTTGCCATATCCTATCTGTGGGTTGGAAAGGAAACAACAGAATCAAAAAATCTAGCAAAAAAGACACAATTAAAATGATTCCCACCACTTTTAGGGTGAGAGCGGCATTTGCAGAAGTAAAACGATTAACCATAGTTGTGCAAACTCTTACTCAAGTCAGAAATGATGATCCTATTTAAAGTTACTGGAATATTGTTCCCATAATGCTGTTTGTCATGTGAATCTGTCTGCACATATTAAGATGGAGTAGATATAATTTGCTTGCAAACTACACTACGGTAACATTTGTTATGCAAAGTGTACGATCAAAATTAGAGTATTTTAAGATACAAAGATAATCTATTGCTCATTACTTTTCTCAAGGTTAGCGTTTGTATCTAAGATTCTTTCCCAAATCCGTAAATCTTCTGGACGATCAATATCAGACAATGCAGGTAAGCAAACATACGAGATGTTAAGTTTTTTAGCAACATCTACAGTTTGTTGTAAAACTTGAGCAGTTCCCCAATTGATGTTAACGAATAGTTCCGGGATGAAATGACGTAAGCCAATCAAGTAATAGCCTCCGTCAAGTGCTGGGCCTAACACTAAGTCAAAAGTTTGCAGTTGTGCAAAAGCTTGAGCCAGAATTTGAGAGTTAGCGTCAGGGCAATCAGTACCTATGATAATTACTTGTGCGGCATTTTTCTCGAAAGACTCGAAAAGCGATCGCGCCATGCGATCGCCTAAATCCCCTTCGCCTTGACACTGGTATAATAAGCTATATCCCAACCACTCTTGCATAAGTTGCAAATCACCCCCAGCAAATCGCACTTCTATAGATATGCTGTTTTGCAACGCTTGAGCCTGAGATAGTGTGTACTCAGTCATCTGTCGTTGCAAGTCAGCAGCACCAAGAGTACCCAAAGCTGGGATCATTCTGGTTTTCGTCTTCCCCGGTTCTGGATAGCGAGTAAAAATAATTAGGTGCTGTTTGGCAATTTTTAGTGATGTCAGCACACAAAACCTAGATAAGAACAGTAGATATTTTAATAGCAATAATCACCACTACCATTGGCTGTTTTATTTTCTTTTTCTTTTCGCATTGCCCCTAAAATTGTAGAAATATAAACACAACGCTTGGCTTTACTGCCATACCTACTAGACAAAGTTATTCTTCCTAGAGGTGGTTGCGGGACATTACCCTTATAATCAAATTGAATGTTTTTGACACCATTTGATTCCTGTAGAGTTGTTTCTTCGTCAAAACGAACACTACCATCAAGCTTGTTCCACTTAGCCACAGCAGGGTCTACACTAGCAGGATGAACTGCTAATTGCAAAGTACCATTTTGCTCGCGGAAACTAACTTGCCAAGTTAATTTTTCTTTACCTGCTTGGCTTTTAGCTTGTTGCATAGCATCGTAAACTTCATTTTGTGCCTGACTAAGACGCTGAGTATTGACGAAAGTTAACCAGCTAGGTGAAACCAAAGCAGCTAAGATACCGATAATTAAAAAAACTACTAATATCTCTGGCAGAGTGAAACCACTTGTTGAGCGGTGATTAGAGATATTTTTTTTGTAACTGATAAATAGTAAACGCACCTGAAAGTAAGTTTATTAATGGTTATATTAACTAATTTGTACTTTTGTATTTATCTTTGTCAATAATTTGGTAGATATATCAATAGGTAAAATAATAATTACAACCGTTTTTAAGAATAATTTCAATATAAATTTTGTTCGTTTAAATCTAGCAGATTCGTTCAAAAAATAATTATAGAGAAATTTAGCAGCAACTAAACCTTTCTGTCTACTAAATGGTTGTTGCAGAGCTTTGCAGGTGAGGTACTTGTATAGATTTGCGAGACTGAGACTCATATTATTAACCATCAAAGGTCTTCGTTGATAAGCAGATTTCATTACTTGCAGACAGGCTTTTTCTTGTCTTGCAAGATTAGTAGATAATGAATTACTGCTGACTCTATACAAAATTTGCACAAATGGGACAGCTACAAACTCATATTTATCTGCTAATCGCAACCACATATCCCAGTCTTGAGCAGCATCAAGTGATTCATCAAACCCACCTAATTCTATTAACACTTCTCTACGAATTAAGGGATTAGATCCATTTTCTAAAAAATTGTTTACTAATAACTTATCATAAACATCTCCATTGGCAGTAATATGTGTACCTGAAACTAAAAAGTTAGCATTCTCATCTATATAATCAGTCCAACTATAAGCAACTTGAGCATCTAAATTATTTTGTAGAGCTTCTAATTGTAACTGTAGTTTATTCGGTGTCCAAAGATCATCTGCATCTAAAAAGCTAATAAATTCACCAACAGCGCGTTTTAAACCACGATTGCGACTAATATTTCCCCCAGCATTCCCGAAGGAAAATATTTTGAGCCGAGAATCTTGAAATTTTGAAATTACCTCCAGCGTAGAATCTGTTGATCCGTCATTGATAATAATTAATTCAAAATTATTAAATGTTTGATTGAAGACTGAATCTATTGTATCTGCAATTGTTTTTTCACTATTAAATGCTGGTATGATAATAGATATACTAGGTAATTTATTCATGCTGTAAAGTGTTTGTTTGTGCTTAATAAATTTTTAGTGTGATATTTTAAAGAATAAAAAGGACTTATCATGATACTGAAATAAAATTGCAGTTCACAAGCAACTATTAGATTATTTTTGATATTAAAATTGTATTTAATTATATGCTGTACTAATCGACGTAAACCACCTATAATTGTTCTAAAAAATATTATTGGTTTTTGCCATTTTTTTGCATTTATAAAGCGTAATTCACAAGTAGATAAACCACAACCACGAGCTAGATTAATTAGGTAGTTTTTTTCCAATCTCCAAGATGGTATTTGATGATAAGTGTGCATTTTGGGGTTATACCAGATTTGCCAACCTGCTTTATGTATATACAGTAGTGGTTCTAAATCTTCACCTCCCACCATTGATTTACCTAATCTGCCACTAAATACCAACACATTAGGAACACTATCACACCATGCTTGTTTATTCACAACTAATGCTGCACCAGGCGGTAGTTTTAGATTTACAGGATCAAATAATTGCGGTTGACCACCTTGTTCTTTGATAGCAAGAAAAGCTTGTATTCTTTCAAAGTTTGGTGGTGGTTTTACCTCAAATTCACCATGAATTTGACCACTCCAAGCACCAGCTTGAGGATGTTCTTGGCCAAAAGTATAAGCTGCCGCTAACCAGTCTGATACAGGTAAATTATCATCATCTAAAAATGCCACGAACTTCCCTTGAGCTTCACGAACTCCACGCAACCTTGCAAAAGCAGCACCTTGTTTAGTTTCTAAGTAGTATTTTAATCGACAAATATTATTAAATTTTTTTTGGTATTGCTGAAATATGATTTTTGTATCATCAATACTATTATTATCAACAATAATAATTTCCCAATGAATATTTTCTATACCTGTTTGCAATAACAGCTTTTCTAACAGTTTGGGTAAACGTTCTGCACCATTATAGGTAGGAATAGCTATAGTAATATCAACATTACTCTCCCAGACTTTATTCATATAAACCATAATCTTGTATTTATTTATTTATTTAGATAGCCATTTTTCCAAAGGTAAAAAGGGCTGATTAAAGTGCTAATAAATAGCTGCATTTCGCAATTAGCAACTAAATCTTTATTAACCCGATGACCATATTTAATTAAATGTAGAATAAGTTTGCGAATGTCATTTATGAGATATGCTAAAAATACAAATGGTTTGTATAAAGGTTGTATGTTTACCATTCTGGTAACATAACGACTTAAACCAATACCTCTAAAAAATGGGATTAAATATTCTTTTTGTAGCCTAAATTGGGAAATTTGATGATAAATTTCCATTTCTGGATTGTACCAAATTTCCCATCCTGCTTTTTGAATGTAACTTAGCATTTCTAAATCTTCACTTGTCAACATACTATTAGCCGTTCTACCAGTTAATATAGGTTGATCAGGTACACTTTTTAACCAAGCTTGACGACGAACAACAAGTCCGGCAGCAGGAGGAAGTAAATTTTTTCTAGCATCATATAACAATGCTATATTTCCACGCTCTGTAATTGCTAAAAACGGGCTTATTCTACCAAAATTTTCTGGTGGTTTTACTTCCCAATTTGGGTGAATTTGACTACCATATGCTCCTGCTTTAGAGTATTTTTGACTAAAAGCATAAGCGGCTGCTACCCAATTTGCTACGGGATAGTTATCATCATCCAAAAATCCTATAAGACTACCTGAAGCTACTTCAATAGCTCGTTTGCGAGCATAAGCTGCACCCTGTTTAGCTTCAAAATAATATTTAAGTGGATACGGACGTTGCCATTTTTCCTGGTAGCTTTGAATAATTTGAGATGTGTTATCAGTGCTGTTGTTATCTACTACAATAATTTCCCAGAGGAAATCCTCTGTACCTATCTGATTGTATAGTCGTTCTAACAGTTCTGGTAAACGACTAGCACCATTGTAAGTTGGTATAGCTACGGTAAATTCTAAAATCATACTCATCTCACTAGGCTATTGTCGATAATTAGCTGAACTATCTCAGTTCAAGTGTATGAAGTTACAAATAAACAAGTAGTGTTTCAAAATAAAAAAGCACTGCATATTACAATTTTGCTGTCAATATCCAGCGTAACGTACAGTGTTTTTACCCAATTTTACAAAAATTTTGCTAAATCTAGATATGTTCAGTTAATTTTAAATACATTTATCATCTTTTTCTGTCAAAACTGAGCCTAAGAGAGTTTTAACAATGACGCATCTCTTTGTGCTACTTGGAGATGTAGGACTGGTAGTATTGGGTATCGCTAACACAATTTTTAACCCAGGTGCTTCAGTTGAACCTAATGGTGGAGTGCCAAAATCGGCATTAGGTAAAATACCCGTGTAGTCAAAAGTAATGGTTTGTATGTTAGTGCTGGCATTATATGTACTGGCATACGCAATGGAACTGTCAGCAGTATTTTGAGCAGTCAAATTTGTACCCAATAAGACTGAGCCTGATTGAATTTGTACATCCTCACCTAAATTTTTCCAGTAGCTATCGGGTGCAGAAGTGCTGGGATGAATGGCAACTTGTGCGACTTTATCACTACTGGTGGTGGTAAAACTGACACTGTAGCTGAGTTTAGTCTTTTGTGCTTGTCGTTGTGCTTCTTGGATAGCTGCTACTACAGTATCATTAGCTTTATTCAGTCGTTGTCGGCTTAAAAACCTAAACCAGTTAGGAGCTAAAATTGCTGCTAACACTCCTATCATTACTACTACTACAATCACTTCTATTAAACTAAAGCCAGCCTCTGGTTTAGCAAATCTCACAGCAAAGCGGCTAGCTAAATTTTGCTTTTGATTCTTTTGATTCTGTATGCAGGTATGCAATAACTTAAAACTTAGCCTGTTCATAATCAATTGCCGTGAATTTACGCTTTTGGTTTCGGTTTCTATTGAGTAAACAAGTATCCACGTCCTTGGACTCTGATGCTTGCAGTTGGAAAATAAGCATTTTTATTAGTTGTATAGTCCAGATTATTTGTTTGTAAACGAGCGATCGCATTACCTCGTAAAAATACCTGCGCTGTGGTGTTAATTCTATCAACACAGCCATAAAAACTCGTCATCTTAAAAGTGTCACGAGTATTGAAATTAGTTGTATTTGGGGCTACTAATGTCGAACCAGTGGGACAAGTGATTTTAGATGGTGCGCCTGTAATAGTTTGATCTATGTAATCAAGCAATACTATGGGAGTAGTAGTGTAGTTAACTATCGTTGTCTCTGTGGATTTTGTTCCATCTGCGTCTGTAGTAGTTGTTTTATATTCACCGAGTCTCTTCCAGGCATTCATTTTTTCTTCTAAAGTCCCTATACCGTCAAGGTTAAAAGGAGCATAACCACTGCTGGGACAATAACCACTGACATACTTTCCTGAATATCCGTCACAAGATACACCGCTAGCACTGGCTACACCATCTCTAATTTGCCATCTAGCGATGCGAGCAGCATTAGACCAAGTAGCGTTACTATCTTTGATTAAATAATAGGCAACTAATGAATAAACATAAGTATCATCTTTTTGACTGCCTGTAATTGTAATTACGTTGCTAACTAATTCTCGTTTCCAGAAAACCAAGACTGGAACTCTATCTGTTGAGCTTGAGCTAGGTAGTTCAGCCCTGATAGCATCAACACCAGTAGCATCATAGATGTAAATAGCCTGTTGCAAATCACGGGCAATGTAATCTAATGCAGCTTGTATTTCTTGCTCTGTATTAGCTTTAGCTTGCTCTTGTCTGTCTGTACTCATGACGCTGATCATGAAGCCTAGCAAGGGTGTGATGACTAGGAATGCTATGATCATGGCTACTAACAATTCAATTAGGGTAAAACCGCTAGGTTGCTCTATGCGCTTAGAGCGTTTTAGTTGGCTACTGAGCAGGAATTTTAGTACCCTCATCATAACTTTGGTTTTCCCTAGAGTGAATAGATACACAGATGTTAAATAATGAAATTTTGCCCATTAATCACAGGCTTTATTCGTTGCTACACCCAGACGCTGACATAAAGCCCTAAAGGAAGTGTTAGTGTTAGCAATGTCAGTTGTCATTTCTAGTAGAGGTGATTGCCGATCGCCTATTCCAGCAGTAAAAGGGTTTTGGGTTTTCTTTTCAGTTTCACCTGTGCTAGCAGTACGAGTTTTTGTAAAGTCAACATCTGCTCGGTAAACCCGAATTGCCAAACGGTAGCCATCGTCAGAGGAACTACCTGTAACAGCAATTCGAGCAGCCTGAATGTAATATTCAAATGGCTTATTTGTGCAATCTGTCGTTGTGATATTGCCAGCTTTTGTAAAGCAGTATAAACCAGTCGCCGATGCAGGAAGTGCCATTTTAGTCAAAGTATTAACTAAATAGTCTCCAGGTTTGCCTGTGACGGCTGGTGTACCTGCAACATCTGAAACCCGTCTAGGATCAGTTGTACTTGAGGGATCGATCGCAATTGTTTCACTGGGTGCAGCGATCGCCCCAGTTCTGATACCATCAATGAAGGATTTGGCAGCTTGTGTTGCTAATTCTACACGGCGAGCCTGAACTCTAGTAGCTGTCGATAGGACTAGTACAGGTGCGATCGCAGCTAGTAAAATAGCCGCTACAAGTATTGCTACCAGAGACTCAATAATCGTAAAACCAGAATCACTACAAAGAGGTTTTTGGTGATGTTGTTTGTGCTTTATCATTGCTCATTACCAACTTCTAAAATCTGCTTCTTACGAGCAAGCATCAGTTGCATTAGTATCATCTGCGGCTTTCTTGGCACACAACAGAGTTTTCACCCAAGGATCATCTCTGCCAACTTCTCTAAAGAACTCATCAGGCAGATCATCTGGTATGGTGATTAACTTTTGGGCAAATAAGTCAGGCGATTGAGATAGCAGTGCCACATCATAACCCCATTGCCGTAAAGGAGCTAGGTAGTAAGGAATTACACCCCTAGTAGTACCGTTAAAGCTATTGATTTTATAGAAGTCACTGGAAAATGCTGCAATAAATGGTGCAGTAGCATAGGCACTACGTTTGACTTGATAAAAAGCTCCGCTCATCCTGACAGCAGTGGCAGTGGGATCACTATTCCAATTTTCAATAAAGCGCACAAAGTTGGGTAGTCCACCATTATCTTCAGCACCACGACTTGGGCTAGTTGTTCTAGATGATGCGGCTGGGGTATCTCCCACTGCTGAAATTACGTTGAAGGTAGTTTCTGTAGCTGTTTGTAACCATTTTCCGTGTTTTCCAGCTTCTAAAATACCATTATCTGTTGTTGCCAGAGTACCGAATGGTCTGTCAAATTGGAAAATTGGTTGAAAAACAACATTATTACCACTTGTTGTACTTCCTGCGAACCAAGGGATGAAATAGGGTTCAGGTGGAGTGCTTGTATCAAAAGCATCTGCTATTGATGTTGCTGATGTTACCGGCCAAGGGACTTCTTCTATCGTATTAGTTGTATTAACACCGTAAACTTTTAATGGAGTCGTTATGTTACCGTTCGTAGTGTTGCGTGCAAATGCAATTCTATATGGTTTACCGTCTAAAAAGGGACAAGTTGAAGTTGGTGGTGTGCCAATAAATCCTGTTGATAATAGATCGGGTTGAGCAACAATTATGTCCCTCCAATTAGCGTGTGTTACCTCACCTTCAAGGGGACAATCTTTTTTAATTGTCCAGTTTCTAGGTTCACTACATGGTGTAGTGTAACAAACTTCTAAAACTAGTTTTTTAGCTCGTACTTTTCGCACAATTGGTGTAACAAAGTTGTTGAGATAGGAACTACCTTGAAAGTCTGTTGTTGTCGCATCACCAGCTACATCTGCCACCAAATCTCTAGGAAAAGCACTACTGGTACTCTCATCATGCCAATTGGCATTCGGTACGAAGGAATTAACAGTTGAGAAAAAGTTGGTATAGGCGTTTGGCAGACCATATTTAGTTGGAAGTAGGTTAATGTTAGACTCAACTTCAATTGTAGTAGGGTCATCAGTGTCAAGCTGCCAATCATAGCCTGCTTCATTGCGGAAGCCAAATCTAAAGTTATTGGAAAGTACAGTCATTGAATCTGCCAATACAGTAGCAGACCGCCATTTATCACCAGTGGTACACTTAGGCAATCTAGGATCGCCTGGACGACAGGCAAAATTAGAATTTAAGTCTGTGCGACTATAGAAATTGCCCCAAGTACTATTCAGTGCTGTTACAAATTCTTCTTGAGTGTGGAGATTAAAGTCACCCTTAATATATGCGGGTACATTGGTGGCTAAAATTAAACCCTTTTCTGCGTCTCGATAAGTATTAGTTGTAGCGCGTCCAATCTCCTTCCCATTGACTAACATGATGGCATTAGGACGACGATTTGGATCAAGTTTGTAGTCTACGGGACTCTCTAGCTTCCCTGCTTCGGTATCACCTCCACTTAAATCTAGCAGTGCGTCATCACGAGAGGCATAGACAATACCACTATTAGGTAGTAAATACTCTTGTGCTGGGGTGGAATTACCAATTGTTTTTTGACGGAGCTTATCAATATCTAAGACGGTGGCACGAATTTCTAAAGGTTGTCTGTCTTTCTTGGGTTTATCGTAATTTGTGCTGTCGGGATTAGCATGAATATCTTTAATTTGTCTGGCATCCAAAAAGGCAGTTTCATAAATCGCGCCATGAGGAATGACAGTATCACTGGGAGTGTTAAGAGTCCCATCAAAAATTGCCAGACCACAGATTGCGGCATCAATAGCAGACTTTTCTGAGAGAGTGCGCTTAGTAGCATCTGTTTTGTCTAAAGCCCTCCTGAGTAATCCATCATCAATCAAACGTCCACTTGTTGGGTAGGTTAAGTCTGCGAGGTAACTCAAGACATCTGAATAATTACTTTCAGTCTTAGTTGTAGGGAAATCGTAGACTATACCGTTGTTGGATTGAGCTTTAGTGTCATCAAAAGTTGCACCAGTATCAGCAGGAGGATTCCATAATGTCGAGATATTTCGAGCTGTGTCTTTATCGGTAGGGTCGTAATAGCTACTGACACAAGCAATAGGCGTAGGGCTAGTCTGGCTGTAACCACTAGACTTATAGTGATAGACTGCCGTAGCCCGCATCCGCAGATATGGTTGATCCGTAGGCTGAGGTACTTTATACTCTAGCTCTAAACCATAGTCGTTGTAGTAAGGCTTAATTGGGCTAGGAACTGAACTAGTTTTTACAGGTAATAGATCAGGCCAAATGTCTTTGTTGAGGGTGGAATAGGTAGTGGAAGCTAAGTTAGCTGCGGTAACAGTCTCAGGTAAATAAATTCCTGCTCCGGTTATTACCCGCAAGCCACCTACAGGTTCTTGTGGGCTGATTGGGATTTGAGCTGCTGCTAATTCCCAGTCGCCATCTCTATCAGTAGTACCTAAATCTTTTAGCGTTTCTACACGAGAGCGACGAGTGCGATCGCCCTCTCCATTATCCCATTTATAGTCTTTGATTGTTTGGGTATCTTCAGCATTGGGGCCAACAAATGCTTCTTTAGTTTTGTCCCACCACAGTTGAGGAAGATTATTACCGATTAAAACTCTATCCCCAAAGGACTGCTCTACACCTTGTAATTCTTTTGCTAGTTTAATTGGTTCAGTTGCCGGCGGGTTCAGCTTGTCTGTACCATTTGTACTTAGAGCCAACTGAGCATAATCAGTTGCTGTTACACCATCAGCAGAATCAACAGGATATATCCAAGCATCAGGGGGACGTAAAGTATCGCCACTACCTTGCAATACTTCATCTTGCTTGCTGCCACCAACAGCATAATCTCCTAAAGCACCATTGCCAAAACCAACTTCCTGATAAGGTACTCTGCGAGTGCGTCTTTTAAAGTAAAGTTCTATTTGGTTGCGGCGTAGTTTATCTTTCTCAATTGTGGTTAAGTCAGCTAAAGTTCGACCTTGTTTGGTGACTATAGCTTCCATCCCTTCAGAGACTTCCGATGGGTCGCTGCTTTCTGCATTAGCTACTTGGGCTTCAACTAAGCGGTTGATGCGCTGTACGTAGGCTAGGCTATTATAAGCAACGTCTCTTGGGAAATGGTTGACTGATTTGTTGTTAGTTGTTGCATTTCTAACAGCAACATTAGTAACAGCAGTTGTTTTACCTTTATATAAGTCAATTGTTGTTCCATTTGAATCAACGTTCCTTATAATTACACCAGAGCTAAGATTTCCTCCAATGACTATTTTGGCGTTATCTGGGTCGTAAAAACAGGATGAGTTACCACTAACTTGATATAATCTAATACCAACACCACCAGCAGGTAGACCAGTCAACAAGTTACTATTAGTGAAAATACGTCCATTTAACCTGAAAGCAGGCCCAGGAGCTATTCCTAAATCATCTTCATAAACAACAGCATTGTTAACTAGGGGTAGTTGCACCCGGTCTTGCTGATATTCTAAAGCTGAGAAACCTTTATTACCCTTTTTAGTTTCATAGTTAGTGGGATCTGTTGGTTCTGAAGTAATAGGAACAGTAGCAGTGTAAACAAAAAAGGCCTTTTTCAACTTAGTACCATTTCTAAACCAGCCTGTATTACCTACCAAGGCTGCACTTGTATCTTGACCGTCTCCACAACTGCTACTGACGCTACCAACGGTCATAGGCGGGGTTCTCGCCTCTAGGGCGTTTCTTTTGCGGGTATATGCACCACCCGTAACTGGAGGATTTTTAAAGTAGATTCCATAAAGGGTATAACTATCAAATTTACCATTGTTATCAGTATCTACAGGGTACATCCACCCTGTTTCGAGTTCGTTTGCACCTTCAACCAGTTTTAGTGGTGTTTCATCCCCAAAAGTATATTGTTTTAATGAATCTGGGCTACTTGTTACAGTCCCATACAAAGCATCATCTGTTGGTGTAGCGCGAGGCAATTTTGGGTCTTGAAATAGTTTATTTATTTTTGCTCTGGCGCGGTCAAGTGCGGGGGTCGCGGCATTCAGTGCCATCTCATTTACACGCACATTACTAGCATTCTTCGCCCGTTCAAAAGACCGAAATAAAATTGCTGTGGTGAGTAACACTACTACTAGAGCTACCAGTGCTACTGTCGGCAAAACGAAACCAGCATTTGCAGAACTTCGCCGTCTCTTAGTTAAAAATAAATTCCGCAGCAGCCAAATAATTGGCTTTTTAATTGCAGATAAATACTGCTTAATAAGCCGTTCCAGACTTTTAAAAAGCTGTTTTTTAGTTTTGAATAGCTGACGTTTTGGCGACATAGCTACTTTCCTGTGAAGTGTTTTACAAAGAATTGAAAAAGGCTTTTGCTATTAGATAATCATGCCTGACCATTAATTTTTTAGGCATAATTAAAAGTAAGATTACTGTAAAGGATCACCCTGTGTTAGCAACACTAAACTCAGTAGCAACACAAAATATTACTATTTATTTACGTTATATCATTGAATAAGTTAACTATCTTATTCGGAAAATACTGATTTTCTAGCATTTATTTTGTTGGTAGTCACTCAACTAAAACAACACCGTGAATTCACATGAATGTGGCAGAATTTTATTTCATTGAGCTATGATTTTGTAAATATATTGTGAATAGATTGAACTTATGTTACCCATCTAGTAAAGAAAACATATCAGTTCAATCCCAATTTATTAAAGTATGTTTAAAATTTACAACTTCCCCATAATGAAATACAGGTAAGCAAAAATTGAGAACCCCACTTTCTTCAAAAAAGCGGGGTTCTCATCTCTTAGGAACAATTTAGTATTGATATACTGACTTTTGCAGCATTTAACTACCAATTTCTTAATAAAGAGCGACTTGTGAGGTTGAATACCCCTCACAATTTTGGCAACCTGGTATTAGTAATGATTCAGGTTAAGGCCAGCTTCTTTTGCCATTGCTTCTATTCCTAGCTTATCTAAGGTTTTGATAGCTTTGGTAGATAGCTTTAGTTTTACCCAACGGTTACCACCTGGCCACCAAACGCGCTTGCTTTGCAGATTAACTTGCTGAAGGCGTTTGGTACGGCGGTGAGAGTGAGAAACTGCAAAGGCGTTATTTGCTTTTTTACCGGTCAGTTCACAACGGCGAGACATAATTATTTATCTCCAGATTTGGAATTGAAGTACAACCTTTCTATTTTAGAAGCTCTAACGCAAATATTGGGGTTAGGGTTATCTTTTTAAGGGGGATTTATATTAATTCTATGAGAAGCTGCACTTTATAAATCCTGTAGAGACGTTGTATACACCGTCTCTACTAAGTTTTTTTAGGTACTGAAGTGCCTATTACTGTGTCAATTTAGTTTTGACGGTTCGTAGCAAGGACTTTAGTCCTTAGCAAAATCAGGACTAAAGTCCTTACTACAAACGGATGATTATTTGCTAGCTTGTTCTGTTAGCTTGGTAAGTACCTCATTTGATCTCTCAACAAAGGATTTCATTCCTTCAGCGTCAAATCCTTTTTGAGACATCAACGCCAAATCATAAACGTGTTGGCAAATTAAGTTTACCAATGGATTTGTCGTTGATTGTCCATCACCTTGAATGATAGTACCTTGATTGAGGCTGGTGAGGTTTTGAATGAGGGGATGAGCGGTGTTTACCAGTAAGATGTGATCTTCGGGGAACTCTGCATTCTGCTGCTGCATCATGGCGTTCATTTCCCGCAGGCGGCGCAAAATTTCTGGTAACAGAACCATCGCAGGTGGTGTACCTTGGGGGTCATCTGATTTTAACGCCTCGGTGCGGATGTTGACTTTGGGTTTATTGAGTGCGTTCTCAAATAACTCCTTAACAACCTCACTCTTAGTTTTATTGGTTGTGGGGTCAACAATTTCTCCGGCTTTGTCTTGATCGAGTAGGGTATTATCTAGGTCAGAGTCTACCCGTGTAAATTTGACATCCTGATATTCCCGTTCTAGGAAATTAATAAAATGGGTATCGATGAAGGAGTCCATAAACAGGACTTCCAAGCCTTGGTTTTTGTGCAGTTCTATATAAGTCGATTGGCTAGCTTCATCGGTGCTGTATATTACCCTATTTTCGTGGCGTTCTTTGTTGCGTTCTAAGTATTCTTTCAGCGTGGTGTAAGGACTACCAGACACAGCTGGTTTGACATCTTGCCAAGCATCACCTTCTTCTGTTTGCACTTCAACTGCTGGAGTTTCAGTAGTTGATTCCCCAAATTTGGCTGTGCTGCGGAAAACAATGATGTCTTCGACTTGTTTTTTAAATTTTTCGTCGTTGAGAACACCAAACTTCACAAAAGTACCTAGGTCTTTCCATGCACTGATGTATTGTTCTCGGTCTTCCCGGTATAATTCTTTGAGTCTGTCGCCTACTTTCTTAGCTATATAATCGCCGATTTTACGGACAGTGCGATCGCCTTGCAAGGCACTGCGAGATACATTTAATGGAATATCGCTGCTATCAATCACACCCCGCATGGGTACGAGAAATTGGGGAATAATTTCTTCGCAGTTATCACTGACAAAAACTTGGTTACAAAATAATTTGATCTGTCCTTTAGCCACATCTACATCAGGACGCATTTTGGGGAAGTACAGAATCCCGTTGATGATAAAGGGATAGTCAGTATTTAAATGT
This sequence comes from Anabaena sp. CCY 9402-a, assembly GCF_963920945.1. Taxonomy (NCBI): domain Bacteria; kingdom Bacillati; phylum Cyanobacteriota; class Cyanophyceae; order Nostocales; family Nostocaceae; genus Anabaena; species Anabaena sp. CCY 9402-a. The sequence continues at coordinate 18,376 of NZ_CAWUDL010000051.1, read as the reverse complement.
ACCCACAGTAGAGGTTCTTCTTGGAAAGGATACAAATAGCGGTAAAATTCCAAATAATCTTCTTTCGTCAAATTACTGGGAGACTCCCGCCAAGGAGCTTTTTGTCTGTTTAAAACTTCACCATCCATTTTGATGGGAACTGGCATGAAGTCACAGTAAGTCTTGACCAGATTTTGAACCCGTGCTGCTTCTAAATATTCTTCCTCATCAGGTAAAAGAGTCAGAATGATGGTAGTACCGCGAGTTGTGCGGGGTGACTCATCCAGGCTGAATGCTGGCGAACCATCACAAGACCAATGAACTGCTTGCGCTCCTTCTTTATAGGAGAGGGTATCAATTTCTACTTTCTGCGCCACCATAAAGGAGGAATAGAAACCCAGACCGAAGTGACCGATAATCGGCTGATCTGCTTTCCCTTGATATTTGTGAATAAATTCTTCCGCACTGGAAAAGGCTACCTGGTTAATGTACTTTTTCACTTCATCGGCGGTCATCCCAATACCGTTATCGGTGATGGAAAGAGTTTTTTTGTCTTTATCAATGGCAATTTGAATTTCCGGTTCACCAACTTCTCCCGTATATTCACCTGCACGGGATACCATGTTCAGCTTTTGAATTGCGTCTACAGCATTGGATACCAGTTCCCGCAAGAAAATTTGATGATCTGAATAAAGCGATTTCTTGATGATCGGGAAAATATTCTCAGTATGAATACTGATAGTGCCTTGTTCTAGCATGGCTATTTGTGTGTTTTAGTTACAGGAATACGTCTGAGGATCAATGGATCAATTTTCCGCAATTTTATCTTTTTGGAGGTAAGGAATACCTCATTAATGATGATTCGGATTTCACTACTATAAACGAGGTAAGGATTGGTCACTAGTACAGCACAGAGTAAATAGCGCAAAGTTGAGCCACTGCGTTGCCGGGGTTCTCCCGGTTGTAGCAAGTGGCGTGGCGGTGTCGGTTTCCGTCCCGCCAAACTTTGTAAGAGAAACAAACGATTTCAAATGAACGAAATGCTGATGCTGTATTCATCTTGACTTTTGACCCTTCTCCTATTGGAGACGCTACGTGTTGGCGCAGCCTTTCATAGAGAACAACTGCGTTCAGGGTCAATACCTCAGCTACGTTCGGTGTTGACTCTTTACCGAATCAAGGAATTACCTTGTTTATAGTTTGATACTGGCGAAGCAGTAGAATATGAAAACCGTTGATATAGTGCATCATAGTTATACGGACGCAAAGGTCTTCTGGCAATAGACTCTTTTATGTGATTAATTATTCCATATCGCTTTAATTTTGGAGATTTATTGCCTTGATTTTTTAAAAGTTCTAATTCAATGGTTTGTGTTGATTTATTACCTTTAATCCGCCATCCAATAGAGTGATTAATTTCAGAAAAATCACCGATTTCAATAGGTAATTTTTCTAGAGGTGAATTCCACAAAGGAACAAATTCATCTACATAAAAAGCAACAATTAGAGATCGCAAAGACCACAAACAACTACCTGCTCCTGAGTATGAATCAAGAATACTTAAATCTGGAGTAAAGTAACCTTGTGTAACTGTACCTTTTTGTAATGAATTATGTTCTATAAAAAAACGCCAAGTCAAATCTAAAGCGCGGAAAGCTAAACCTGGGGACACTTCCTCCGGTGCTAATATAGTTCCAGTTAATATTGGTGCTGGTGCAGCCATACGGTAACATATACTTCTTCCCATTGCGGGAAAACCATTTTTACTAAAGAAATAACGGTAAAATTTTAAGAATTCTGCATGGGTTTTTCTAATAAAAATAGGGTCAAACTGAGGATCTATTTGATCTAACCAGAAAAGACTATAATGAATAGCCCAAGCATTATAATAATCTACGCCTTTGGGGGGATCATTGAACCATCCTTCACCCATGTAATATCGTTGTTTATAAGTTTGATATAATTCATCAACTAGGAGGCTATATTTGTTGTTACTTACTCCTAGATTTTCCAGGGATTTCTGAATAATTATCGGGAAAAGATACCAGTTATTATGATGTATTTTTTTATTCATTACTTGCTCTAGCCAATTAACAATTTGTTGGCGTTCTTGAGGTGAAAATGTAGTCCAAAGATGGTCACGACTAATCCAAAGTCCAAGAGCAATATCTGCGGCTTCGACAATGCGTTGATCCTTGTCTTTCATTTTTCCCCAATACTCGGTATTGTGTTGATCAGTTCCTGCCAATATACCTTGATGTAAAAGTTGAATTAGATCAATTTTTTCACTATTAATATTTAAAATATTTCCATGTCCTCTGGAAATCCATACGGCAGCAAGAGGAAAAAAGCGAGCAAATCCTTCTAGTCCATCTAACTTTCTTCCATGAGAACTAGCCGCACCTGGATAATAAATAAACGCACCATTAGGAGAACGGTATTTGAGAAACCCAAGGGTAAAATATTCAAATAATGCTTGGTAGCCTAAAAACGGAGATTCCTGATTTGTATTTATAAAAGTAGTTTTAATTTTTTCATCTATTTCCTTATATCCCAGGAATGGTTGACTTGTTTGATTCCATCCTTCTACTGCTTTGCGCGAAAAATTTTCTAATTTTGCTCTGATCATCACTACACACAAAGCTGTAATGATAAAAATTAATAGCCACTTCATAGCATTTTCTGCAAAAAAATTCATTTTTACCTCTTCGAGCAAGCTGTATTGTTAGTATAGAGCAGTGTAATATCATGTCGATTTAAATAATTATGATATCCGGTAAAACTGGTAATTGGCAAAAATCAATTAGCACCCCTAACAGATATATTATTAAGTAATTAAACGGTCATGATATGCGTCAATTAACCACTAAAAAATTCACAAAAAGCTTGTGTAATCTGTATATTTAGCGTTTAATTCTGCCTTGCCCTACTAGCTATCACTAACTACAATTTACAGTTGTGATTTTTACAACAACTTTACCGTGTTAGGTAGAGATACAGGTGCTTTGTTGCTAAAAGTTAGACCATTTTCAGCCTTATCAATGTAAATGGTATCTCCAGCGATAAATGTATTCTCCAATAACTTGGTAGCAATGGGGTTTTCGATTTCTCGCTGAATCGATCGCTTCAGGGGACGTGCGCCGTAAACTGGGTCATAACCCCTCTCTACTAAGAAATTACAAGCAGATGCGGAGATTTCAAAGGAGATTTTTTGTTCTCGCAGCAGATTTTCTACGCGCTTGAGTTGAATGCGGATGATTTGCTGCATTTCAGCACGGCTGAGGGTGTGGAACAAGATGATATCATCAACGCGGTTGAGAAATTCGGGGCGGAAGTGCGATCGCAAAGCTTCCATTACCCGCGTCCGCATTGTCTCATACTTGGAATCATCACCAGACACATCTAATATATGTTCGCTACCAATGTTACTAGTCATTACAATAACTGTGTTGCGAAAATCTACTGTTCTACCTTGAGAATCAGTAATCCTACCGTCATCCAACACCTGGAGCAAAATATTAAATACATCTGGGTGTGCCTTCTCTACTTCATCCAATAGCACCACAGAATAAGGATGACGGCGAACAGCTTCCGAAAGTTGACCGCCTTCTTCGTAGCCTACGTAACCTGGAGGCGCACCAACCAATCGGGAGACTGAATGTTTTTCCATGTACTCAGACATATCTAAACGAACTAAAGCATCATCCGAGTCAAAGAGAAACTGGGCTAAAGCGCGGGCGAGTTCGGTTTTACCGACACCAGTCGGCCCCATGAACAAGAATGAACCGATGGGGCGGTTGGGGTCTTTCATCCCCGCACGGGCGCGACGAATAGCGGCGGAAACTGCTTCTACGGCTTCCTGTTGACCGATGACGCGTTGATGTAAATGGCTTTCCAGTTGCAGTAACTTTTGGCGTTCTGATTCCAGCAGACGATTGACGGGGATACCTGTCCACTTAGCGACGATTTCGGCGATGTCGGCTTCGGTGACTTGTTCGCGTAGGAGAGTAGAACCTTGGCGTTGAACTGCTGAGAGTTCTGCTTCTTTGGCTTCAAGGTCACGCTTTACTATCTCTAATTTGTCATACTTCAACATAGCCGCTTTATTCAAATCGTAGTCACGTTCGGCTTGCTCAATCTGCACTCTTAAAGCATCTTCTTGTTTCTTTAAAGCACTGATGGCTTCTAAAAGCAGCTTTTCACCTTGCCATTGATTGGTTAAATCCTGCTGTTTTTCCGTTAAATTGCTGATTTCTAACTCAATGCGCTCTAAACGTTCCCTAGTTTGAGCAGGAACTTTCTCTTCCCCAGCTAGAGATAGCTTTTCCATTTCTAGCTGCATCAAGCGGCGGTCAATAGTTTCTAGTTCTGATGGTTTGGAGGTAATCTCCATTTTTAATTGCGCTGCGGCTTCATCTACTAAATCAATAGCTTTATCTGGTAAGAAGCGGTCAGCAATGTAACGTGCTGATAAAGTCGCCGCCGCTACCAACGCCGAGTCTGAGATTTTCACGTTGTGGTGGACTTCGTAGCGTTCCTTCAACCCCCGCAAAATGGAGATGGTATTTTCCACACTGGGCTGATCAACATATACCTGCTGAAAACGGCGTTCTAGAGCTGCATCTTTCTCAATAAACTTGCGGTATTCATCGAGGGTAGTCGCTCCAATACACCGCAGTTCTCCCCGCGCTAGCATGGGTTTGAGCAAATTACCTGCATCCATCGCCCCCGCTTGATTAGAACCAGTACCGACAACAGTATGTAGTTCATCAATAAATAAGACAATTTGACCGTTAGATTCCGTAACTTCCCGGAGAACAGCTTTGAGACGGTCTTCAAATTCACCCCGATATTTAGCCCCAGCAATCAAACTACCAATATCTAAAGAGATGAGTTGACGGTTTTTCAGAGATTCCGGGACATCACCATTGATGATACGCTGTGCCAGAGCTTCTGCGATCGCAGTCTTACCCACCCCAGGTTCACCAATTAATACAGGGTTATTCTTACTCCGGCGAGACAAAACCTGAATCACCCGACGTATTTCATCATCTCGTCCAATTACAGGATCAAGTTTTCCAGATTTAGCCTGTTCTGTTAAGTCTCTACCAAATTTTTGCAGAGCTTCATAGCGAGACTCTGGATTTTGATCTGTCACTTTTTGACTACCGCGCACTGCTTTAATACTCGCTTCTATTTTGCTATTGTCTGCATTAAAACCTTTGAGTACACGCTTACCAACACGTTCATCATCGGCAAAGGCTAACAGAATATGTTCTACAGAGATAAACTCATCTTTCATCCCTGTCCTAATTTCTTCAGCCTTATCTAGCAGCGTATCTAAGCTGCGTCCCAGATAAAGCTGATCACTTTTGCCCACTTTAGGTTGACGTTGAGTAAAAGCTTCTAATTGCTGCTGCAAACGCACTGGATCAATTTCCGCACGAGCTAAAAGCCTAATTGCTAAACTAGTTGGTTCTTCTAATAGGGCAATAATTAAATGCTCAACATCTAATTGCTGTTGTTGATATCCACGAACTATATCCTGGGATTTAACAATTGCTTCCCAGGCTTTATCAGTAAATTTATTAGGATCTGTAGGCTGCATCTTTAAGATTTTGAATGTGAAACTTTCAGCGTTTGTAGTTTTAAGGTAAAAATTGCGTGATCAGGAAAGAAGAGTCTAGAGGTTAGTATTGTTACGCAGCACTTTTTCCAATTTCTACTCCCTAATCAGTAGTTCAAATATTTTCAGTGTGTATCCGCGTATTTATTTTGTGGCAGTCAGGGATATAGCAACTAAGTTATAGTTTTACCGACTACCTATTCCCTAATTTAACGTAATGCGGAAGTCCCCAACCTCAGCGTAGCAGGTTAGGGAGTGGGGTCGGGGAGGAGTCGTCAATTTTTGCATTTGGTAGCCTATCAATCCAATCTTCAACTAACTGGGTAACTGTTTTTTCCTTGAGGGATGGGGGATAAGGAAGGGAGAATTACTTATGAGTCCCCAGTTCCCAATCCCCAGCAGTTATTTAATTAAGGGACTTCCAGATAAAAAAATATCCAAACTGTAGGGTGCGTCAGTGCGATAGAACCTAACTATACTCAGAAATTATTCATACTGACGCACCCTACCCAACTGAGTCCCCAGTCCCAATCTGTGAATTACTGAGTTACAAGTTGTTCTGATGATTCCTGTTTCACTGTTGAGCCTTGAGTACCTAGTTGGATTAGTTCTATTTTGTATCCGTCTGGGTCTTCCACAAAGGCAATCACTGTAGAACCGTGTTTCATTGGACCCGGTTCTCTCACTACTTTACCGCCAAGATTTTTAATCGCTTCACAAGTTCCATAGATATCATCTACCCCTAGGGCAATATGACCGTAAGCATTCCCTAATTCGTACTTGTCTACTCCCCAGTTGTAGGTTAGTTCTATGACTGCTGTGTCACTTTCATCGCCATAACCAATAAACGCCAGAGTAAATTCCCCACTGGGATAATCTTTCCGCCGCAGTAACTTCATCCCCAGCACGTCACAGTAGAATTTCAAAGACTCTTCAAGATTGCCAACCCGTAGCATTGTATGTAGTAAGCGCATATAGACCTTTTCTCTGAGTGTGTTCACCTGCCAACATTTTACAGAGAGAACTGGCGTTGGGGTTTTTACCGTTCGGCTGACGCGGAAATTGAGCTTGTCGAAACTCATGGCGGAAGCCTACCTTGAGAGGGCAAGATTTTGAATTTTGAATTCGGAGCGCAGCGACGTGACTATTGACTATTGATCAACAAATAATCGAAAATCCAAAGTCCGTCTATTAGACATCGATGACCTAATCTTTGGAAATCTTCATTTAATCTCAGCCGATAGTTCGCCTCAGAGCATATGCTAGCGATTGGGTTGAGCTAATAGATTTTGTGCGATCAACGGTAAGAAGGAGCAAAAACTAATGAGTAGTAACATTGTAGATACTTCTATTGAGGCAATTGTCGCCCGCGAAATTCTCGACTCGCGGGGTAGACCAACGATAGAAGCAGAAGTACATTTGCTAAATGGTGCTATGGGACTAGCACAAGTTCCTAGTGGTGCTTCTACAGGGACTTTTGAAGCCCATGAACTACGAGATAAGGATAAAAGCCGTTACGGTGGTAAAGGGGTACTCAAGGCAGTACACAACGTCAATGAGATACTTTCCCCAGAGTTAATTGGCTTGGATGCCCTCGACCAAGAACTGATAGACCGGACAATGATTACTCAGGATGGTTCAGGGAATAAATCTAACCTGGGCGCAAACGCAATTTTGGCAGTTTCCCTGGCGACTGCAAAAGCTGGGGCGGAATCTTTGGGGATTCCTCTTTACCGCTATTTGGGTAATCCTTTAGCGAATTTGCTACCTGTGCCTTTGATGAACGTCATTAATGGTGGGGCGCACGCTTCTAATAACGTAGACTTTCAAGAGTTTATGATTGTCCCCATCGGTGCATCTTCGTTCCGGGAAGCGTTGCGTTGGGGTGCGGAAGTATTTGCTACCCTCAGCGAAGTGCTGCATGATAAGGGTTTACTGACTGGTGTCGGTGATGAAGGTGGTTTTGCCCCTAACTTGGAATCTAATCAAGTAGCTTTGGAATTGCTGGTAGCTGCTATTGAGAAGGCTGGTTACAAGCCAGGGGAACAAGTGGCTTTAGCTTTGGATGTGGCTGCTAGTGAGTTTTACAAGAATGGGCAGTATGTCTATGATGGTAAACTTCACGCACCAACAGAGTTTATTGATTATTTAGCGCAGTTGGTTGACCAATACCCGATTGTCTCCATTGAAGATGGTTTACATGAGGAAGATTGGCAAAATTGGCAATTACTCACCCAAAAGATTGGTTCAAAGGTGCAATTGGTTGGGGATGACTTGTTTGTAACTAATGCTACTCGTTTACAAAAAGGCATCCAAGAAAAAGCCGGTAACTCCATTTTGATTAAACTCAATCAAATTGGTTCTCTAACTGAGACTTTGGAAACAATTGACTTGGCAACTCGGAACAGTTTCCGGTCAGTAATTAGCCATCGTTCTGGTGAAACTGAAGACACTACAATTGCTGATTTAGCCGTCGCCACTCGTGCAGGTCAAATCAAAACCGGTTCTCTGTGTCGTAGTGAACGGGTAGCTAAATACAACCGTTTACTCCGTATTGAAGATGAACTAGGCGATCGCGCAGTTTATGCTGGTGCTGTAGGTTTAGGGCCAAAGTGAGTCCTGAGTAATGAGTAATGAGTAATTTTTTAACTCAGCACTCAGCACTCAGCACTCAGCACTGACTAAGGATAAAACCCCAACTTGGGCAACCCTAATGTCTCGTCCCAACCCATCATAATGTTGAGACACTGAATTGCTTGACCCGCCTGTCCTTTGATTAAGTTGTCTATAGCTGACATCACAATCACTCGGCCAGTTCGCGGGTCAACTTCTAGACCCATGTAACAAATATTGCTACCGCTTGCCCATTTGGTATGAGGATATATCCCAGTTTCACAAATTTTTACCCAAGGGGAATTACGATAAAAAGCTGTATAAATTGTAGTTAAGTCATCTCCTACAAGACCAGGATCGCGGAGTGAGGCGTAGACTGTTGCTAAAATTCCCCGCACCATCGGCACAAGATGGGGGGTAAACTGTACCGTAACTTCATGACCAGCCAGTTCACTACAAATTTGCTCGATTTCTGGAGTATGGCGGTGACGGGCAACGCTATAAGCAGCTAGGGAATTATCAGCTTCCGCTAATAATAAGTGAGTTTTGGCTTGTCTACCGCCGCTTGATGCACCAGATTTAGCATCAATAATTGCGGTTTCGGGGACGATTAAGCCTTGTTTGAAGAGTGGTATAAGTGCTAACAGACTGGCTGTAGGATAAGCCCCAGGACAGGCAACTAGTTGAGCATCAGCAATGCGATCGCGATAAAGTTCGGGTAATCCGTACACTGCATTAGCTGCTGTGGTGTGATCACTTCTGTTATTGCCATACCAACTGGTATAGGTTGCCAAATTTCTAAATCTATAGTCCGCACTCAGATCCACTACCTTACATCCTTTTTCTAGTAATGTTGGGGTAATTTGGCAAGCTAGACCATTCGGCAGTGAAAGAAATATTACCTCACATCGGCGGGCAATTATTTCGGGATCTATTGCTTCAATTGGCAATTTCACCGCATTAACCAGATGGGGATAAACAGACGTAAAAGGCTTACCGGTACTGTTCTCGTCTCCTAAATAGACTAGTTCGACTTCTGGATGCTCCATTAGTAACCGTACTAGTTGCACTCCGCCATAGCCTGACGCGCCAACAATCCCAACGGGTACGCGCCTAAAATTACCCATGATCTCAAATCCTCATCCGCTTTTGGTTAATCTAATCTGTCGTTATCTATCAACTACTAGCTACCAGAGGCGAAACTGAACAAAACGCCACAGAAAACCAGCACCAAAACATATTCAAATTCACAGCACTAAAGCCCAATTTTAATGGTATTGATGACTTATGAGAGTAGGGGACAGGGGATAGGGGACAGGAAATCACCCATATTCCCTACTCCCTTTTTCAAGACTATAGAATTTTCTCTATGTCAACGAAACATTGCTAGTCTATATCTCTGCTGCACAAAGGAGCTACAATCTACAATAAGAAATTATTAAAAAACATTACGATTACTAATTAACTCTGTGTGCAACTTAATCTCAAACCTCACCCCCGATTTCTTCCCTCTCCTAACCCTACGGGAAGCAAGCTAGACTTCTACACCCACACCCCATTCCCCATTCCCTACTCCCTTTTTATGTTTGATTCTATTGATGCTGCCTTGACAGACCTCAAGGCTGGTCGTGCCATTGTAGTGGTAGATGACGAAAATCGAGAAAATGAAGGCGATTTGATTTGTGCGGCTCAATTTGCTACGCCTGACATGATTAATTTTATGGCGGTAGAAGCCAGAGGATTAATTTGTCTGGCGATGACAGGCGATCGCCTGGATGAACTCGATTTACCCTTGATGGTGACAAATATCACAGATCCTAACCAAACGGCTTTTACTGTCAGTATCGATGCGAGTCCGCATTTAGGCGTATCTACTGGGATTTCAGCCGATGACCGCGCCCGCACTATTCAAATAACTCTCAACCCAGCCACAAAACCTTCAGATTTACGCCGTCCTGGGCATATTTTCCCGTTGCGGGCTAGAACTGGTGGTGTCCTCAAACGCGCCGGACACACGGAAGCGGCTGTGGATTTATCTCGATTAGCCGGACTATATCCAGCCGGGGTAATTTGTGAAATTCAAAACCCTAATGGTTCAATGGCGCGGTTACACCAGTTAATTGAGTATGCAAAACACCACAATCTGAAAATTATTAGTATTGCCGATTTAATTAGTTATCGCCTCAAACACGATCGCTTGGTATATCGAGAAGTGGTCACTAAGCTACCTAGTCAGTTCGGTCAGTTTGATATTTACGCCTATCGTCACACCCTAGATAATACAGAACACGTTGCCATTGTTAAAGGCGACCCCGCTAACTTTCGGGATGAGGCGGTGATGGTGCGGATGCACTCAGAATGTCTCACAGGTGATGCTTTAGGTTCTTTGCGCTGTGATTGTCGGATGCAGTTACAAGCCGCACTAAATATGATTGAAAAAGCTGGTCAAGGTGTGGTGGTTTACCTCCGCCAAGAAGGACGGGGTATTGGCTTGATTAACAAACTCAAAGCCTACTCCTTACAGGATATGGGACTGGATACTGTAGAAGCCAACGAGCGTTTAGGATTCCCCGCCGACCTGCGGGACTACGGGATGGGGGCGCAAATCCTCATGGATTTGGGGATAAAAAAGATTCGCCTGATTACCAATAATCCTCGGAAGATTGCGGGGGTTAAAGGCTACGGATTGGAAGTTGTCGATCGCGTGCCATTGTTAATTGAAAGCAATGATTACAATTCCTATTACCTAGCGACTAAAGCCAAAAAGCTGGGTCATATGCTGTTACAGACCTATTTGGTGACAGTGGCAATTCACTGGCAAGATGACCCGCAATTGGTGACAAAACGCTACGAACGCCTAGAGAAACTGCGGCATTTAGCCAAAAGCTATGATTTATTGTTGCAGGAAGAAGCACGTCCGTTGGCGATCGCTTTATTTGATGAGCCATCGTTAACAGTACACTTAGGTTTTGACCAAGCAAAAGTAGCAGATGGTGATTGGTATCAGCAAGCTGGGCATCCTTATATACAAGCCATTTTGCCAATTTTGGATAACTTAGCGGCATTACCTTACGTCCAGAAACTAGAATTTTTGATCTCTTCTGGTAGTGACCCCCTAAGTAACTTGCAAGTGCAGCTAGATCGGCAAATAATTCTAGATGGAGAATTACCATCTGTAGTAGGCGATCGTTTAGAGACTCAGCAAATTTATAGTTTTAGCAGAATCACCTCTATCTAGGTAGAAAATTCTTGTGAACTACCCACACTTGCCTCTGGGTAAGATGACCAGGTGAAGCACCGATTCATTGGCGATTGCTCACCACCCACCAAGTCATTTGTTTAGAACAAGCACTACGGGTGATTCGATGGTACACATGGCGATGGCGAATTGAACAACTTTTTGCCACCCTCAAAACTGCGGGATTAAATCTCGAAGCCACTCAGCTTGAGTCCATTGCTGCCATTCAACGACTGACTGTATTAGCTTTGTCCGTCGCTGTACGAATTTTACAACTGATTCAGGGACGGGATAACCCTGATTTACCTGCTAGTAAGTAATCGCACAGAATTATTTACACATGAATTTCTATTCTGGATAAGGGTTTCATGGCTTAACTTTGTGTAATTAATTTTGTTTATCTACTTATTGCTTTTTCGCATGAACAAATTACACACAATCGGCAAAACTAGCGATCGCGCTAAAATCATGTTTGCGCGATCGCTAGTTACACTTAAGAAACTGTCAACCGCCGGGTTTGATAACTTAAGAATGTAAACCGCTTATGAAACTCCGCCCATATATGCTGATAGGTTTCTTTCTCAGCATCCTTTTGAGTATTTTGCCTGTGGCGAGCAATTTGACGATCGCAGCCACACCCACACCAGCCGTTACACCCGTGTCTGGTTTGTCTTTTACTCAAGGAGTGCAGAAAACAGTATTAGATAACGGTTTAACTGTACTCACCAAAGAAGTGCATACTGCGCCAGTAGTGAGTGTACAGGTTTGGTATAAAGTCGGCTCACGGAATGAAGCCAAGGGAGAAAACGGTATCTCCCACCAGCTTGAGCATTTAATGTTCAAGGGAACTACAGACCGTCCGGTGCAGTTTGGGCGGTTGTTTAGTGCTTTGGGTAGTCAGTTTAATGCTTTCACCAGCTACGACGAAACGGCTTACTTTGGTACGGTAGAACGAAACAAACTAGAAGCTTTGCTGACTCTAGAAGCAGACCGCATGAAAAATGCTTTGATAGAGCCAGAACAATTAATTAGTGAAAAACGAGTGGTGATCTCGGAGTTGCAGGGATATGAAAACTCACCCAATTATCGTTTAAGTCGGGCAGTCATGCGAAATGCTTTTCCTAACTGCGCCTATGGCTTACCTGTGGGTGGGACAAAAGCCGATGTGGAACAATTCACACTAGAACAGGTAAGGAATTACTACCAAAAATATTACAGTCCAGATAATGCCACCTTGGTCATCACAGGAGATTTTGCTACAGAACCTACAATAAATGTAGTGCAAACAACTTTTGGGAAATTACCACGGACAGATCAAGAGGACAAGGGGATAAGGAAAGAACTGGATAAAAATACTGCTAGTAAAGCACCGATAGTTTTGAAAGAACCTGGAAGTGCGGCGTTATTGCAAGCGGTGTATCCTTTACCTGATATCAATCATCCTGATGTCCCAGCAATTGATGTCATGGATGCCATTCTCACGGGTGGACGTAGTTCTAGACTTTATCAAGCTTTGGTGGAATCTGGTCTGGCTAGTTCTATAAGTGGTAGTGCAGTGGAACTGATCGAACCGGGTTGGTATGAAATTACTGCTACAGCCGCACCAGGACAAAAACTAGCCAAAATTACTGAGGTATTGCAAACATCTCTATCCAAACTGCAACAGCAGCCAGTTTCCCCAGGCGAATTGAACAGAGCAAAGACGCAACTACAAGCAGCGTTTGTGCTGGGTAATCAAGACATCACCAGCCAAGCTAACCAATTGGGATACAGCCAAACGATCGCCGGAGATTATCACTATATTGAAAAATATTTAGCTGCGATCGCTCAAGTCACCCCTGCTGATATTCAAAAAGTCGCGAAAACTTACCTCAATCCCGCAAAACAAACCATCGGCTATTTTGAACCAACCCAACTCGATGGTCAAGCCGGAACTACCGATGCTAGTTCTGGTCGTACTGTAGAGAACTTCGACCCCGGTAAACCCGTAGACCCGGCAGAATTGGCTAAATATCTGCCTCCTGTCACCACATCTACAGATACCAACAAACAATCTTTACCACAACAGCTTTCTCTCACCAATGGTTTGCGGGTGTTGCTATTACCTGACCGTAGTGTCCCTACAATTAACTTAAGTGGACAAATTGACGCGGGTAGTGAATTTGATGGTAATCCCAAAGCAGGATTAGCCAGTCTCACAGCTATTAATTTAATGAATGGGACAAAGACAAAAGATGCTCTCACCTTGGCGCAAACTCTAGAAGACAGAGGTGCTAGCTTAAATTTTGGTGCTGGACGTGAAGGTGTTAATATCAGTGGTCAAGGGTTATCAGCAAATCTGCCGATCATCATGCAAACTCTAGCAGATGTGCTGCAAAATGCCGCCTTTCCCAACGACCAGCTAGAACTCAGCCGCCAAAGGGCATTAATTAGCCTCAAAGCCCAATTAGATGATCCTAGCGGATTAGGTAGAAGAGTATTCCAGCAAGCAATTTACCCAGCAAATCACCCCTTCCACAGCTTCCCAACGGCGGAAAGTTTAAACAGTATTACTCGTAATGATGTGGTGAACTTTTATCGCAACCATTACCGACCAGATACGACAACACTGGCTTTAGTGGGTGATTTTGACCCAGTGCAGGTAAAAGAGTTACTCAATCAGTCCCTGGGGAAATGGCAAGCTATTGGTCAACCGCGTACCCTGAAATCACCAACAGTATCATTACCGCCAACTTTGACCCGCATTAACAAGGCGATTCCAGGTAAAGCCGAAGCTGTAACTTACATAGGCTACAACGGTATTTCTCGCAAAGACCCCCGTTACTATGCAGCATTGGTACTGAATCAGATTTTGGGTGGTGATACCTTATCCAGTCGTTTAGGTACAGAAGTGCGCGATCGCCTAGGTTTGACCTATGGTATTTATAGCGGCTTTGCTGCGGGGATAAATCCTGGCCCCTTCGTCATTCAAATGCAGACAGCACCAGGAGATGCTAATCAGGCGATCGCTAGCACCTTAGCATTACTCAAACAGTTACGCCAACAAGGAGTCACTGAAGCCGAATTAAACACCGCCAAACGTTCAATTACCAACAGTTATCCTGTGAATTTAGCTAACCCTAGTGATGTATCCAGCATCATTTTAGATAATGCAGTCGTGGGACTATCACCAACAGAAATCCGTGAATTTCCCCAGCGCATTCAGTCAGTCAATATGGCTGAAATACAGCAGGCAATTCAAGATTTAATTAAGCCAGAAAATCTGGTGATTGTCACAGCCGGGACGCTAAATACAGCATCTCAAGGTAACTAAGGGTATTCATCACAAAAATCTCCCCAACTTCTTAAACCTTTCCTTCCCCTAAACCCCTATTTGTTAAAAATCTCCCACTAGTGCCGTTAAACACTAGCAAAAAATCAAAAAACACTCTCTTTCTACTCTGTCACCTGTCACCTATCACCTGTCACCTCTATTTCAAAACCTCCCGCTAAATCAGGTACGCCTGATCTAGCGGTGAGTAGTTTATTGTTGGCGTGTAGCTTCTAAAATGCGAGAGAAGTAAAAACTAGTCTTAGTAAAAGCCTTCCTTTGGATAGCAAAGCCATTGCTTTCTAAAATTTTGATGACATTAGCTTCACGATGCAGATAGGCGCGGGTTGTTTTACTTGGACCAGGAAAGAAACTGCCAATTTTTTTGAGCAAAGTCAAAGCACAGGTTTTAGGCGCAAAACTGAGAATGATTCTAGACTGAGCCAAAGAACAGAGGTGAGAAATCATCTCATCAGCTTTATCTTGGGGATAATGGATCAAGACATCTAAGCAAATAACAGTGTGATAATTGCCACTTAAAGATTCTAAATCCTGGACAGCAAAGGTAGGATTTTCGGCATTTCCCAAGGCTTCTAAGGCTCTTTGTTTACCTTCTTCTACCATTTTTTCCGAAATATCGCTGGCATAGACCTTAGCACCTGCTGTAGCTAAGGGAATGCTCAGACTACCCACACCACAACCAGCATCACAGATTGATAACTCTGCTAAATTGCCATCATTTTTCAGCCATTCGATAACACTATCCACAGTTTGCTGGTGGCCGTTGCGGATGTCTAGCTGGACTTTATTGACTTCGCCATCGCCATAAATCCGTCTCCATCGGTCAAACCCTGTGGAATTGAAATACTCACGAACAATGGTTTTATCGTCGGCTGCGTTCATAAACTTCGATTTTTAAGGGTTCTCAATCCTTAAAATTATCATTGATAGTCAACAACAAGAACACTCTTCCAGATTTTTCTCAAATTATCTCTATTGAATTAGCCTCTGTGCTGATTGATGGGTAAAAATACTTGATAACAGCTATATCTAACTACTTCTGATACTAATTCTTACTTAGGTTACTAATCTGTTATTTAGTCTATCAATTAAATTAAAAGTGAATAAGGTTTGTTATTATAAGCCTATTCATTTTTTCAGGCTTTCTAAATTAATGTAAGTATTGTACCTGGTAAATTTTGGCAAAAAATCGTTTTTTAGACAGATTTTAACCTACAGACAATCATCATAATTACATATGGGTTCTAACTTACTAACCGATACTCCTATTATTGCGTTTACAATACTTCTGACAGTAATTTTTACTGTACCGCCGATATTTGAGAGATTAAGATTACCTGGATTAGTAGGACTACTATTAGCTGGTGTAATTTTGGGACAAAGTGGATTAAAGCTTCTCGACCCAGATTCTGACACTATCACATTACTTTCGGATATCGGCAAAATTTATTTAATGTTTGTGGCAGGGTTAGAGATTGATATTGAACAATTTCGGAAGACTAAAAATCGCTCAATTGGATTTGGAATTTTAACATTTTTAGTGCCAATGATTGCTGGCATTCTGGTAGGACGAATATTTAATTTTAGCTGGAATGCTTCTGTATTAATTGGTTCTTTATTAGCTTCTCATACCCTCTTAGCATATCCAATTGTGAGCCGCCTAGGAGTAGTAATGAATGAAGCTGTGACAGTGACAATTGGTGCGACGATCTTCACTGATACAGGTGCATTGCTAGTGCTAGCAATTTGTGTCGGAATTCATAGCGGAGAATTCACAACCTTAAGTTTATTAACTTTGTTAGGTGGGCTAGCAATTTACTCACTTATTGTTCTGTTTGGCTTTGACTGGTTAGGTAAAGAATTTTTTCGTCGTTCTGGAGATGAACAAAGTAATCAGTTTTTGTTCATTTTACTAGCATTATTTTTAGCATCTGTTGGGGCGCAAATAATTGGAATAGAGAAAATTGTTGGTGCATTTCTAGCAGGTTTAGCTGTTAATGATGTTGTAGGACGTAGCCCTGTCAAGGAAAAAATTGAGTTTATTGGTAGTGTATTATTTATCCCTTGCTTTTTCGTAGATATGGGATTGTTGATTAACATTCCTGCCTTTATTAAAACTCTTTCTTCCTTTTGGCTGACTTTGTTTATTGTTGTAGCTCTAATTGGTAGCAAATTTTTAGCCGCATTCTTAGCCAAATTGATTTATCGTTATAATACTGCGGAACTACTAACAATGTGGTCACTGTCACTACCACAGGTAGCAGCTACATTAGCAGCGACATTAGTTGCCTATCAAAGTATGAATGGTGCGAATGAAAGGTTAATTGATGAAGGTGTCTTAAATAGTGTAATTGTTTTGATGTTGGTGACAGCAATTTTAGGGCCAATAATTACAGCTAGGTTTGCCACTTCCTTACAACTTCCTCCAGCAGACTTAGACACAGATAGCCCAGCCATTTGGTGGGGAAATGTTGAGGAACATCTAGTAGAAGAAAATCACTATCCCTTTACCGTATTAGTACCAATCTATAACCCACAAACCCAGCGATATCTGATAGAAATGGCAGCATTACTAGCGCGTCATGAATCAGGGCGGATCATGCCATTAGCGATTGCTCAAGCTCATGTACATATGGATGATCCACAATTAGGAATAGCACTAGAAAAGAGTCAGCAAAGATTGAAATTTGCTAAAGATATTAGTCAAGAGTTCGATGTGGAAGTGCTAACTGCTATTCGGATTGATGATGATGTAGCTTTAGGCATTAGCCGCACCAGCCGCGAACAAAATGCTAGTTTAGTGTTGATGGGTTGGTCTCGAACCACGGGTTTACGCGCTCGCTTATTTGGTAGTGTAATTGATAGTGTTTTCTGGTCATCTCATTGTCCAGTAGCGGTAGCACGTCTGTTAAATAGCCCCAGCACAATCCGCAGAATTTTAGTCCCAGTAGGGGATTTAATGCCGCAAACTGTAGGTGCTTTACGGTTTGCTCAAATCTTGGCTGATAGTAATCAAGGGGAGGTAGTATTATTACACGTATGCGCCCTGAATACGCCTGTACCTCTGGTAGAACAGTTTGCATCACAATTGTCTGATATTGTCACTAACAGTCAGGTACAAGTGAATATAGAGATTAAAACAATTAGAGATGATGATGTTGCTAAAGCAATTATTCGCGAAGCCTCAGCTTTTGATTTAGCGGTGTTGCGTGCTGTTCGTTATCGGACAACAGGTGGATTTGCCGTTAGTGAGGTGACGACTCAAGTAATTAACGAATTGACCTGCTCTATTGTATTATTGGGAGCGTCTCATTCATGATTGCATCGTGATTATACTTTTACTCATCCTATACTTAGGCGTTGCTGCAAGCCAGCCAAGACAACCTGAATCATCGCTGAAAAATTAGATTCCCGACTTTTTCAAAAAGTCGGGAATCTAGATTATCGCTGATACACTTACTAAAATTGCCAACATCGTGTATTACTCTAATTTCTTACACATGAACTAAAAAAATTTTCTCGCGCAAAGCGTGGGACTGGAGTTTAGACTAAATCGGTCATGTTCAAGAAAAAAAGGGAGTCTGATTGA
>NZ_CAWUDL010000050.1:0-47540 GCF_963920945.1 Anabaena sp. CCY 9402-a | reverse complement strand
AAGTGAACAATTATCACTTTACCTTGCTTTTGTTCTTAACCGAGAAGTATTGGAGCGCATTTTGTTAACAGTAGATTTGGATTTTGGTTATTTATTAGCAGTAAGTAGAGCTAAATTACCCAGTGTAATTTTGTTTAGATTGGGGAATGAAAGTTACGAAATCATCAATGAATGTTTGGCAGAAGTATTAAACCGATTTGGGTCGGATTTAGCCACAGGGGTGATTATTTCTGTGAGTGATCGCGATTTTCGAGTGAGGCAATTGCCAATTTAAGGGAAGATTATATCACGTCCGATAAATTACTTAAGATATGAAAAGTATTCAACCAGACATGATATTAAATATTGGTACAACAGGTCTATTGAATTTGTAGCGTAGAACTGGCGGAACGTCCAAACTCTTCTGGTATATACTGCAAATGCACTTCCGCGCCAGGCCAGAGGAATGTACCGGGAGTTACAGAACGGACTAAGTAGTGGAGGCTATAAACTCCTGGTTCGAGGTGGTCAGCATAGGCGATAATGCGATCGCGGTAGATATTCTTATAGCCAAGTTGCCAACTATCGGCCTGTGCTTGTAATGCGGCTGTTGCAGTTTGAAAACTCTGGTCTACGGCTTCTAATCCTGCTGGTAATGGGTCTTTAATTACTATATGATCCACAGGATGGTCAGCAATAATTTCTAAACCAATATCAAACACTTGTCCACTTTCTACATTTAATGGTTTATCAAAAGCATAAATCCCTGTTTTTTGCAGAGGCTTAGTTTCTCCAACTTTGCTAATGGCTTTTGTAACTCGTAAACCGTTAAATCTCCCCGGTTGGTTTCCTTGCAAGCGGTAATTGTAAGCTACTAAATAATGTAACTTACCAGTACCAGATTTTTGCAAGTTCAAATCATGACGACCACGAGGTAATTTATCCATTGCTACATTTAATTGTAAACTAGGATTTTGATAACCATTAAAGCGATTTTCTCCGAGTTTTTTTCCTGCTAATTGTACTGTGGCTAAAAAGTTGGGAGGAGTTGATTGGAGTTGGCTATATTCTACTAATGCTGTTAAAGCTTGAGCATTATTATAATCTGTTTGCCATGTACCATTTCTGCGTTGTGCTAACAGACTTTGGAATAATTTATCGATGACTTCCGGCTTACTTTGTTTGGCGATAAATAATCTTAAAGCCTGTGCTTGTGCTGTGGTATTTGAACTCATCCATCCCCAACTATTGGGTAAGCTAATCACGGCTGTAAGTCCAGTTTCGTAGATATTTTCTTGTAACTGGTTCAACATTTGTTGTGATTCATCTTGCCATTCTGGGAATTGAGATAAATACCTTGCTAGTTTGATTTGGGTAACGATATCAAAATTATTACGTTGTTGATAAATATCCCCTAAGAAACTATTGCGTTTATCTCCCAGTTCTGCTAATCCAATTAAAGCATTAAGTTGTAGTTGATTTCTACATAATTTCTGTTTGCAAAAGTCATATCTTCCAGGGTTCGCCAAGACTTTCTGCAAATAATTTTTTAAGCGAGATAATGTTGCAGCATCTACCGCATTGGGGAAGGCTAACTTGGCTTGACTTAAAGCTTCAGCAGTGTAAGCAGAAATCCAAGGGTCAGATTTTTCTTGTCCTGGGAAGGCTGCAAAACCACCATCGGCGATTTGCAATTTTTGTAATTGGGTAATGGCTTGATTCGCCTGTTGTTGAGGATTAAATTCTGCAAAGGTTTGATTATATTTTTGCGTCAAAGTTTGTAGATTAGTCGCAATAATTAACTGACTCGCCGCAGGTTCAGCGAAGGGTAAATCATTATCTGCTAATACTTGTTTCGCTGGTGCTTTGATTTCTGGGATTAAGGTACTCGCTAGTTGAATATCTAAACCGCCAGCATTGGGGAAGACATTTTTATCAACATTGAGAGGAATTTTAACTTGCTTGTCAGTCACGCCGGTTTCTACAACTTGTTCTGTCACCTCCAATGGCTTGACCTCTAAAGGCACAGCAAAGGCATCGGCGGCGGTATTATTTAGCTGGGTGGTAAAGCGGACTTGCGCCACGCCGACATTCTCAGCCACCATTGGAAAGCGATAAGCTTGAGTTGTTGATTGCGTTTTGGTTTGTAAATTAGTAGTGCTGGGGTTCTTTTCAGCAAACTTGACTGTACCGTTGAGTTCACCGTTTATTGTTAAGTTTCCTGAAGTTCCCGTGTTATTGGTGACAGATAAATCGGCTAAGATGCGATCGCCTGGACGGGCAAACTGTGGCAAGATGGCATTAGTGAGTAGTGGTTTGGTGGTGATAAACGTCGCGTCCCCATTACCAAAGCGGAGATTTCCATCAGTAGCGACAACCATCACCCGCCATGTAGTTAAGTCATCTGGTAATTTCAAGGATATCTGCGCTTTACCATCAGCATCGGTGAGGATAGAACCATTGTAATAAGCTAAAGCTTGAAAATCTGTGCGGACACGGGTATTAGCTGCATTGGCTGAAAACCCGCCACCATAACCCCAACCTTTAGGTTTCGCTACATCTTGGGGTTGTATCACCACATCAGGACGATTATCACTGAAGCGCGTAGATATTGGCTGTTCTGCGTAAACTGTATCTACCAAATTTGGCGGACGATAACCAGACAGTTGTAACACCGCTTCATTTACCACCATAACGGTTAATTGTCCTTGGGTGGGTTGATTTTGGTTATCTTTGAGTTCCAGTTGTAAGGTTTCCTCTGCACCTGGTGCTAATGACGCTTGCAATGGTGTAACTTGCACTTTTAAATATTTATCTTGCAAGTTCACTTTAAAAGGCGTAAACCCAATTTTAACTAACTTATCTAAACTTCCTGCTTCTACTTGATTTAGAGGCGTACCTTGTCTGACTAACACAGCTTCTACTGCTGCATTGGGTAACATTTCCGACGTGACTTGAAATTGGATTTGTGGTGCGCCTCCCTTGGTTTTAGTTAGCTGTTGATACAGGGGTTTATCTTTAATAACGGCGAAATATAACTCTGCATCTGGGTAGGGAGATTGAATTAAAGCGGTAGCAATTTCACCCGGTTTATATTCTTTTTTATCCAGTTTAACTTCTAAGCGGTTCTGTTCTTCTGAACCCCAATAAACTGGATTATTTCCTGTCACCCAAATTTGGCTATCTGTGGCTGTTAATTCTTCTTTAGCATTGCTAAAATTAGCTCGAATGCGATATGAACCTGATGCGGATGGTGTGAAATTTACAATTTGGGGACTTTCCGCCGATGTAATTTCTGCGTGTGCTACCGTCTTATATTCAACTTGATTTTTTGCTGTGCGACTACCTTCTACTAATTGCGTCACACTACTATATTTCATCTGTTGTAATTCTACCCTGACTCGTTGATTAGTCATGAGTTTTCCTGTAGGTTCAGTCACAATCACTTCTACAGGGAAAGGTTTATCAGCATTGGCGATAAAATTACTTTTTAAACCAATCAAACGATTACTTGGTAAAGCTGTAAAGGATTTGGAACTAGCCACAGATAAATTAGAAACATCTGCAACTTGTACATCCACACGGTAAGTCATGGGATAGGGTAAATCTTTTGCCACCGTTACTGTTTGACTGGTTTTACCATTTGCATTTAATTTGGCGTTAGTTTGTAACACATCACTAGTAACAGCAGGAATTTCTTCCGGCCAAAACCATTGTCTACCAAAACTAAATTCTTCCCAATTTTTAGGGATAAAATTTTCCTGGCGACGAGTCACAAAATATTTGGCTTCTCCTCCCTCGACTGGCGCACCAAATAAATAATTACTCGCTGCGTTCGTCTCCACCTTATCCCCAACCAAGGCAAATTCTTTATCTACATCGAGTTCGACTTTAAAATTCGGCGGTTTAAATTCAGCTACCCGAAACTCACCAGAAATTTCTCTGTTGTCTTTACCCTTAGCTTGGATTGTATAGTACCCTAATTTTTGATTATTATTGATTGGTAATTCTAGAGAAAATGTCCCAAATTCGTTTGTGGTTTTATTACCTAAGTCTGTCTTTTGTCCATCAGGATTTAGCAAACTTACTTGGTACACTGCATTTTTATCTTGCTGAATAATACCATTTTCTAAATAATCAGCAAAACCAGTAAAAGCAGCTTTTTCTCCTGGTTGATATAACTGCCTATCTGAGAATATTACGCCGCGTGAAACTGGTTTATTATCTGCCCAACCTCCATCAATACCATAACCATAAACACCGCTATATTCTTCAGTTTTTGTAAATGCCCAATCTTGATTTTCACGGGCAATTACTAATAATTCTGGTGATTTGACGAACTCTTTATTGGTGATATAACATTGCTGCAAATCTTGACGCTGAAGTCTTAAATTACCATCATTATCTGTTTTACCTGTGACACAAGGTTGAACTGGATCACGATATTTAGCATCTAATCTTAATTGATAAATTTCGATAGGTGCAGCTTTCACAGGTAAACCATCACTGAGATGATTAACGCGAATGAAAGCAGAATCAGGAAACCATTGACTAAATACACCCAAATTTGTTAACTGTACTAAGCCATAAGTCGTAGGTTCTCGCCACAATTCTTTACCGTTGTCTTGATATTTATTTGTGCGTGCCTGCACCCCATAAGCTAACATTCCTGTAGCAGCACCAAGTTTTTCTCGGAGTGCTACGTTGACATTAGTTTGCTGATTGTTTTTAGCTGAAACTTTAAAATTTTGCCACTCACTGGGCTTTGGTAATAAATCATTATCATTACCTTGGGGATAAGCCCCCCTAGCGTAAACTAAATCTGTAGGTTGTACTACCCGATAAGCGGCTTTATATTGTGACTCTGGTAGGTTAACCGTATTAATATTAAGTTGCAAATTTTGCCCGGATGGAAAAATATGCAAATCTGAGGGAGTCCAGATATCTCCTGCTAAATCTCCAGTATTATAGTTAAGTGTTACAGGTTTATTTAAGGTTTGTCCAAACTTATCTTTGAGGTTTTTATCAATAGTGATTTGATAGTTAGTAGCTGGTGCTAAAGCATAGGGATTTATGGTTACAAATCTATCTTCATCACCTATTTGTAGCAGTCTAGAAATATCTTTTGGTGTAGGGTCAATTTTAATATGTTCTCTAACAGTATCTGCAACTAATATATTATTAAACTCTAGCTGGGGACTGCCTTTTACAAATCTCCCATAAGTTCCGCCTGCATCTGGTTGTCCATAAAAGTTAATTTGTTTAAATGCTAAAGGTGAATAAGTTGCTAATTTACTGATAACTTCTTTATCTGTAGGTAAGTTACCATCCGCAGGTAATATACCAGGAGAAAATACTAGACGATAACTCGTAGCTTTTTCTAAATTTTGTTGGGGAAATAAATCATAAACCCAATTACGTGCTGAAGGGTCGAACTTTTCTAAAGGTTCTTCACTTGCTGTTGGCTGTTCGGCTTTAGCTAAAGCTACTTTAAAATTAACACCTTTACTTTTACCTCCGGAAATTAACTGGAGATGTTCTTGCACAGAAGCTAAGTTAAGTTCTGTATTAGAGGTAAATTGCAGTTTTGGCTGTAAGTCAACTGGCTGAATTTCTGCTTGTTCTACAGGATTTACACCGGGTAAGTTAGTTAATTCAATGGGGTTGGTATTAAAAGTCCAAGCTAAATCTTTTTCTAGACGATGATTTTTTAAGTCTGCTAAACCTGCTTTGAGGGTAACTTGTAATCTTGTGGCTTGGGGTAAGGCTTGTTCTGGTTGAAAGCCTACCATGCGCGGTGTTAAAAAGCGAAATTGTCCAGGTAAGGGTGGCCAAAGGGCAAATTTTTGTAATAGGTTTTGTTGTTCGGGACTGTCTAGTTTTTCGACGGGGATTAATGGTTCTTTAAAGCGGATGCGAATTTGGTTGAGGGGTTTGGCATTACCGATGGGGCTAATTTGTTCAATCCAATCTGGTAAGTTGGGTGGGGTGAGTGCTGTAACGGTTGGGAGTTGTGGTTTTGATGATATGCCGATAAAGTTGCACCCTGCAATTCCTAATATGAGTGTAAAGGTTACTAGGAAGCGCATAAAAGTTTTAATAATCATGCTGGTTTATATGTGATTTAAAATAGGAATTACCTCACGCGGAGGCGCAGAGAGGGAGAGGTTGAGAGTTGAGACTAATGTCACATTACATGGATAACCAATTTTGTCTGACTGTTCCTGGAAATCATTACAATTTTTAACTATTTGATTTTAATGAATTTTTGTAAATTAATTTAGTGAAAAACGTTAACCTGAAAATTGTGATGTGTATTTATTAGTTGAGATGAAATTGAAGCTAATTGAGTGATGAAAAGGGTAAAGAGTTGGCGATGGAAAATTAAGCATAAACTTAGATATAGCAGAAGTATTCAAATTATTTTGGCTGTGGTGTTGATGTGCCTATGTGTGCGATTATTGCCTTATTTTGCACCGATTCGTGCTGGAGATATTGCACAGAATCAACTGGCGTTGGAATTTAGCGATCGCAATGGGCTACCATTAGGAACAATCCTCACTCGTGACCAAGAACATACCGCAGTTGTACCACTCAAGCAGGTTTCACCCCAATTTATTCAGGCAATTGTAGCGGCGGAGGATGGCAGTTTCTATCAGCATGGCGCATTGGATATGCAGGCTATTATCCGCGCCATGCAACAAGCCATTCATACCAAAAAAATTGTTTCCGGTGCTTCCACAATTACCATGCAATTGGCGCGGATGTTAGCACCATCCCCCCGCAACTTCTCTGGGAAAATTAATGAGATTTGGTTGGCTTGGCGGTTAGCAGCAGGGATGAACAAAGACGAAATCCTGTCTGCATATGTTAATCGTCTACCAATGGGAGGGAATATATATGGTGTAGAAGCCGCCGCTAGAACTTATTTTTCCATACCCGCCAGTGACTTAAATATCGCCCAAGCTAGTCTCCTCGCTGCTATCCCTAATAATCCCACTTACTTTGATCCGTTGCAGCATTGGAATAGACTCCAGCAGCGACAAAAATACGTCCTTAACCGCATGGTGCAGGATGGGTATATTACTAACCAAATAGCTGAGAAAACACTCACCGAGAAAGTAGTTTTCCAGTCGCGTAAAAGAGGAATTATCGCCGCACCTCATTTTTTATTTTGGTTAGCTAGTCAGTCATCTGAAACAGAAATAATTTCCCCTCTCCACACCACCATCAATCGCCCTTTACAGCGATTTGTAGAAGCGCAAGTACAGCAAGTAATTTCTACCCTCGCCGCCAACAACGTCCACGATGCGGCCGCTTTAGTGATTGACAACCATACTGGGGAAGTTTTAGCTTATGTCGGTTCACCTGATTACTTTAACGAAGCCAAATTAGGACGCAACGATGGCGTACAAGCTTTACGTCAACCGGGTTCTACCCTTAAGCCATTTGTGTATCAGTTGGCTTTAGAAAAAGGTGCTATTCGCCCAAACACCATTTTGGCAGATGTCCCCACCCACTACGCTATTCCCGGTGCCAAGCTGTATAGTCCCACAGATTACACCCAAAACTTCCTCGGCCCTGTTAGAGTACGCCTAGCTTTAGCGAATTCCCTCAACATACCAGCCGTGCGCGTCTTAGAAAAAGTCGGCGTACCATCTTTCTTAGTACGTCTGCATCAACTAGGGTTTAACCACCTCAAGCAAACCCCAGAATATTATGGTTTAGGTTTAACTCTCGGTAGCGGCGAAGTCTCTCTCTGGGAACTAGCCCAAGGTTACCTCACCATCGCCCAACAAGGAAAAACTACACCCTTAGTTACTACCATTCCCAATACCCAATTCCCAATACCCAATTCCCCAGTCCCCACTACATGGCAACTCATCACCGATATGCTGAGTGATAACCATGCCCGTGCTACAGCTTTTGGTGTAGACTCAGTATTAAACTTGCCTTTCCCCGCAGCTGTCAAGACTGGTACTTCCTCAAATTTCCGCGATACTTGGACGGTTGGCTTTACTAACAACTACACCGTGGCGACTTGGGTAGGAAATTTCAACGGCGAACCGATGCGCCAAGTGTCGGGAGTCATGGGTGCAGCACCTTTATGGAATCGCATCATGCTACACCTGCATGAACACCAAGAACCGGCAGCTTTTTCCTCTCCAGGTGGGTTAATTAAACTACCTATATGTGCAATTTCTGGGTTAAAACCAACACCAGAATGTAACTCTGTGGTGCAGGAATATTTCTATCCAGAAGATAAAATTGCCTATGAGAATCAGCAAGATTTTAATTTACCGCCAGAGTATGACGAATGGCTGGCAAAACAGCCATCGTCAAGTTTAATTACTAATAATTTAAGGATTGTCTCTCCCCACAATGGTGATTTATTTTTGGTATATCCCGGTACAGAGGGACAGCAAAAATTAGAATTCAAACTAGCAGGAAATACATCTACATCCGTGGAGTGGTGGCTGAATGGAGAAAAGCTAGATAGCCAAGTTAATTCTATGTTTTGGTATTTGCGTCCTGGTAGCTGGACTTTAGAAGCAAGAAGCGGGGAAAGGCGAGATAAAGTTAGTTTTCAAGTCGATCTAGCTAATATTAGTTCTACACGTCGGGGGTTTTCTATCGCCAATCCCCAATAATATCTTCATGGCATTATCCAGCACTTAAGTTGGCAATTGTAATTTGCTTGTTCACAATATTCGGCTCACCCATATTATCAACTGATTCGGAAGTGGAAATATCACGATTTTTTTCATCAGGGAGAGAGTTATCGGATTTTTTATTATCTCCAGAGATATCTTCATGATGACTAGAGCTAATCACATTGGGGTCTGAAGATTCATGAACTGATAAATTAATCAGCTTGTCTTGCTTTTCAGTCATCATTACCTCTCAATTGCATAAGTTAACTATTTACATAAATTAAAATATGAGAGATAGTTTTTACCTCTGACAATTGGTGTATTTTTTATAGAGATTAAACTCAATTGAATATTCTTCTGTCAATATTCAAATTTATTACTTACGACTTGATTACCAAATTTTCATTTTAAGACTTTTGATAGTGTTTCTATCAAAATCAACAGCTTAAATTGGGAATGTTTAATAACTAAAACAAAAGGAAATATTTATGCCTGGTGGTCGTGCAAGTCATAAAGGAAGTTCTGATAAACCCAACGTCAATGCTGAAGGGGTGCTAAGTGAAGCTGCCGATAAATCGGTAGAGCCGGAAGAACTCCTACCTGAAGATTTAACCAACGCAGAAACAATTAGAGCAGGTGAATATGTTGATTATCCCCCAGCCATCCAACGCCCAGATGAGGAAGTAAATCCTCATCGCTCCTGAATTCATTTTGAAAAGCTTCAAACTTCTAATTTCTGGCTGCTCAAGGACATCTTTTGACGTTCGTAAACTAGCTTTAATTCTTCTTGGTGTTGCCAAGCCCACTCTGCCAAACCTGCAATCGGTTCAATCAGTTTTTCACCAAAGGGAGTAAGGTTATATTCCACCTTGGGCGGCACAATGGGATATACAGTTCGGTTAACAACACCAGCTGACTCCAACCGTCTTAGGGTTTGTGTCAGCATTTTTTTGGAGATTTTGGGAATTTGACGTTGAAAATCAGTATATCGCTTAGTACCAGAATATAGGAGATACAGTATTGGCGGTGTCCATTTATCTCCTACCAAATCGAGCATCTGCCGTATAGGACAGTCGGCACTGAGGACTATTCGGTCATTTTTGGGAACCATGAGGTAACTATATCACCTGGAAGTTCCTTCTTGTAAAGAAGAATCCAAATCAGGCACACTGCTCTAGTCGGTGAAAATGGAGAGATTTGGATGAAACCGTTAGAAAACAAAGTTGCCCTCGTTACTGGTGGTACTTCTGGAATTGGACGTACTACAGCGATCGCCTTTGCTGATGCTGGTGCTAAAGTTGTTGTAGTCGGACGGCGCGAAGAAGAAGGGAATGAAACTGTCAGATTGATTCATGAGGTAGGAAGTGACGGTTTGTTTGTGAAAGCCGATGTATCTCAAGAAACTGATGTAGAAGCAACCATTGCTGCCGTTGTTAATAAGTTTGGTAGGCTTGATATCGCATTTAATAACGCGGGGTTGCTGGGTCAAAATGCCTTGCTGGCAGAGCAGACAGAGCAAAGTTATGACCGGGTTTTTGGAGTCAATGTTAAGGGGGTTTTTCTGTGTATGAAGCACGAAATTGCCCAGATGTTGGCTCAAGGGGATGGTGGAGCAATTATCAATACCTCTTCCATCAATGGTTTTCGTCCCTTAGCCCCTGGCTTATCGCTTTACGATGCCTCTAAAACTGCCGTGGTGATGCTGACAAAAGCCGCAGCACTAGAATATGCGTCCCGAAAAATCCGCATAAACGCGATCGCACCAGGGCCGATTGAAACGGAAATGCTTAGTCTAGCAAGTGGTGGTAATCCCAAAGCTTTTGAGAGTTCTGTTCCCGCCGGACGTTTAGGTAAACCCGATGACATTGCTAATGCTGTGATCTGGTTGTGTTCTGATGCTACTGATTTTGTGAACGGTCATACCCTTGCTGTCGATGGCGGGGTATTGGCAGCGTGATTACTACTTTATGTGGATGTTCGCGAAAAAAAAATTAATGCGGGAGCAATCATGAGCAAACTAGAGAACAAAGTTACATTAATTCTTGGTGGTGCAGGCAATGTGGGAGAAGGTATTGTCAGAGCATTTCTCAAAGCAGGGGCGATCGTTGTTGTACCGTCGCGCCAAGCCGAAAAACTCGAAGAACTACGCACTTATTTAGGTGAACTTGCTCATGGCGATCGCTTTATGCCGATTGTGGGAGAAATTAGTCAAGTTGAGAGTGCCGAGATTATTCGCGATCAACTGCTGAAACAATTTGGCAAACTTGATGCTGTGGTTGCTTCCCTTGGTGGTTGGTGGTTTGGTAACAAACCTGTAACCGAAGTCTCAATCGCCGAATGGCAACAATATCTAGATAGTAATTTAACCAGTCACTTCATCGCAGCCCGCACCTTCCTACCTGTTCTGCAAGAAAATCAGGGTGCTAGCTACACTTTGATTGGTGGCGCAGCAGCTGAAGTACCGATTCCCAATGTCAGCCCTGTCAGCATTACTGCTGCTGGACAGCTGATGCTGGCTCAGGTTTTGATGCAGGAAAACAAGGGTAGTTCTGTCCGAATTAATGAAGTCATTGTTCATAGCTGGGTGGCAACTCGCAGCAGTCAAGAGCGCAGTCAACCAACCTGGATAAGTGCCGATGACATTGGCGAATTTACAGCTTGGCTGGCTTCGTCAGAAGCATCTATGGTGAATAGTAGTCTACTGCGCTTGTATGAAAAGCCTGCAACTTAGCACCACGGTAATCAGAGCGAGTCGGCACGCAATATGCTTCGGATCAGATAATTTGCCGAAATAATAACGCCTGTAGAGAGGTAGCAATGATACCTCTCTACATTCATTTCCACAATTTAATTTAAAATATAACGCGATGTGCAACTTATTTTTGAAACCCCTCTCCAAACCTCTCCCGTGCAAGGAGAGAGGCTTTAAATCTTGCTCCCCTTCCCTGTCTTTGCTACGCAACGCTAACGCGAACGACACGCTGCGCGAATGTAGGGAAGGGGTTGGGGGTTAGGTTTGAGAGAAAGTTGCACACGGAGTAATATATCCTTGGTTGCAGAAGCGAATTATCACATCTCCACTAGGCTTGAAAACGTATCTTGTATAAATCAAATAATTCTCCTGGTTGGCGTGTCATAATTTTCGCTCCAGAAGCTTTGATGGTTTTCTCCCACTCAGTTACAGGTTCTAGAAATACTTCCGCCTCTAAATAGGTTTCTAGCACAGCCCAATCTTCTGCTAAAGAGTGTTCAGGGTTGAGGATATCAAATACAAATAGTCCACCGGGTTTCAATACACGTTTGACCTCTGTTAACACAGCACTCCAATATTCCAGGGGAAAATAGCAGCTAAATCCTGTAGCGATCGCTAAATCAAATTGCTCTGGGGCATAATTTAATTGATGTGCTGCCCCTAATTCTACCCCTTTAAATAATTTAGAATTCAACTGCGAACCACGAGAATTTAAAGTATCTCGCGCCACATTACTAATTTCTTGCCCGTAAAATAAGGCTTGCCAATCTCGCCAAGGATAAATCAAAAAGCTGACACCGCAACCAATATCCAAACAGTGCTGATTTTTTTGGGGTTTAGCAATTTCCCAGAAAGGCGAAACAATTCTCCCTGTCAACAGTCCCGATTTCCATTCTTGAAATATCGGCATCGACTGTACTTCTTCAGGTAGTTCAAATGGTTCATTTTGATACTGTTTATTGAAGCGATATGCTACCTGCGCTACCCTCTGCTGCCATTTTTCTTGTTGAGTGTTGAGGGAAAATAGAGGATTGTAGGAAGAATTTTTAGACATTTTGGGTATTGGGCGTTGGACATAGGGAATTGGGCATAGGGCATAGGGCATGAAAAACTCAAAAGTCAAAAATTCTTCACTGCGTGACGCTAACGCGTAGCTTGCTTCTCCGCAGGAGTATAATTTTAAATTTTGAAATTTGTTTGCCCCTACACCCCTAACCTCTACTTAACCTCTAATAATTCCACATCAAACAATAAGGTAGCGTTGGGAGGAATCACGCCACCAGCACCGCGAGAACCATAACCTAATTCTGCGGGGATAATTAGCTGACGACGACCACCTACTTTCATAGTGCTAAGTCCTTCATCCCAACCTTGAATTACCTGACCGACACCGATGGTAAAGCTAAAAGGACGATTGCGATCGCGGGAACTATCAAATTTAGTCCCATTTTCTAAAGTACCGGTGTAATGCACTGTCACGGTTTGTCCCTTGACAGGTGTTGCACCAGTTCCCTCTTCTATTTCCTCATACTTCAAACCAGAAGGGGTAGTAACGACTTTGGAGGCATCAGACATATGATTGTTCGCTATTAAGGTATTGTTTTCTGTAACGATGGTGGTTGCTGGTGGGGTTGGAGTCACAGTCGCAGCGAAGGCAGATTCCTGCTTACCGCCGATTTGTGACAATACTAAAACCGCAACACAGGCCAGCATGATACCCACGCTAAGTAAAATTGCTTTCAAAATTAGTCCTCCCTACAGGGGTAGTTTGGCGATGAAAATTACCAACAGAACAAAATTAGTTTAAATCACAAGCAGATACTAACGCCAAAGCTTATTTTCTAAATCTCGGACTTGCCGTTCCAATCGGTCAATTCTACCCCGCAATTCATCCACCTCAGACTGACGCGCTACCCCCAAATCCTGCATCATATTTCGCATTTGCCGTTGCATTTGCGTTTCCCACGTTCCCTGCTCTGACTTTAACTGCTGTACAATATCATCCATCACCGCCTTTGCTTGCTCAGGATTGAGTTTGCCGTCCTTTACCAATTCATCGCTCACTTCCTTCAGTTTTTCCGCTACGAGAGAAGTTGTCCCAATACCAAGCATCATTAGTTGTTGCAACCAGTTGTTGCTGTCCATATATCCTTCCTGTTATTTATTTCAAACCAGCCGACCCTTGCTTTTAAGTGTGTGCAATCAAGCTATGCTGGAAGCGTCGTTATTCTAGCCTACAACTCTATTTTGGCAAATTGGCAAACACATAGGATGAAAGGGTGTGGTTATAGAATTTCTTAAGTTTAAAGTTACCCCTGGTACACGAGAAGATTATCTGCAAAAGGATGCAGCCATTTGGACAACTGTTTTGGCTAAGTATCCGGGGTTTTTGGGTAAAGAAGTCTGGATTAATCCGCAAGACTCCACAGAAATTATATTTATTATTCGTTGGGCAACGAAAGAACAATGGCAAGCCATACCCCTAGAAGATTTACAGGCGATCGAGCAAAAATTTGCCCAAGCGGTAGGTAATACCTATGAGTTAGTCGAGTCAAAAGAATATCAAGTACAGTAGTCAAACGTATTCAACAAGCAGAACAACGCTCCCAAAAACTAGCAGAGAAATTGCGATCGCTGGGCATAAATCCCGATAAGACTTACTTACCCAGTAGAACCCAATTTCTGCAATTATGTTGAAATCTAGAGCGATTTTCTCAACTCTTAGATATACTCAAAATCACCACTTCAGCAGACGCGAGTATGATATTAGATTGGTTAGCTGTTTGGGGCATAACTCAAGCTGTCGGGTTTGCTTTTAAGTCAATTTTTGAAGATTTAGCGAAAGATGCTGCTAAAGACTGGGCGAAAGACTTATTAAAAGGTATTCCTGGTAACATTTTACAGCAACTCAAGCCAGAAGATATTGACATTGCTGCGGGCAAAGCTTTGAAAGAATTCTTGCAATTAATGCAGCAAGAATTAGAAGATGCAGACTTAGAAGAAACGGAACTGCAACAATATAATTATGCTTTAAAAAAATTCATTAATCATAAATCAATTAAGCTAATTCTCGGTGAACCTTTTCAACCAAATTGCCAACTTATAAATGCCAAAGTTTTAACCAATACCTGGCATGAAATGAAATTACCCAATCTACCCCAGCAATTCGATTGGGAAAGATTGGCTAAACGCTATCTGAAAAAAGTTAAAGCAATTATTCGTGAGTCAGATGAATTACGCCCTATTTTAGATTCTCTGCATCTAGAATCATTAAATAATACCGTGCTAGAAATTAATGGTATTACCCCAGATTTCGACTTAAAAAAATACCAAGAAGGACTGCGCGAGAGATATGGTAATTTAAAACTAGATAGTTTAGATACTACTGGTTACGCCTACAACGAATTAAAGTTATGGCGGATGTTTATCCCTCAACAAGTGCGGGAAGTTCATCAAGTATTAGCACAGGTGCATGAACTCCCCAAAGAAGACCTCAAACGACTAAGAGAAAGTAAACAATTAGATGAGGAAATTACTCCAGAAGCATTAGAATACTACAAAAAAATTTATTTTGAACAGTCAACAAATTCAGTTTTAGATATTATCAATGATACTCTAAACTATAACTATATAGTTATCTTAGGCGATCCTGGCTCTGGCAAATCAACCTTATTACAATTTTTAGCTTTAAACTGGGCAGAAACACCTCTAAATAATGTCGTCTCTTCAGCAATTCCATTATTAATTGAGTTACGCACTTATATCCGCAGACGAGAAAATCATGAATGCCATAATTTCTTAGAATTTTTTCATAAATGTAGTGGTATAGTCCATCATCTCAATCAAAATAAACTCCACGAACAACTCAAAGCTGGCAATGCTTTAGTAATGTTTGATGGTTTAGATGAAGTATTTGATATTGCCAAGCGAGAGGATGTAATTACAGATATTCATCGCTTTACCAATCAATATCCTGATGTCAGGGTGATTGTAACTTCTCGCGTGATTGGCTATAAACCCCAAAGATTAAGAGATGCGGAATTTCGGCATTTCATGATTCAAGATTTAGAGCCAGAGCAAATCCAAGATTTTATCAACCGTTGGCATGAATTAAATTTTCAAGATCAGGGAGATAGACACCGAAAAAGAGAACGATTACAAAGAGCCATTGATACATCAAAAGCTATTACTGAACTAGCTGGAAATCCCCTCTTGCTAACAATGATGGCAATTCTCAACCGTAACCAAGAATTACCCAGAGATAGGGCAACATTGTATGAGCAAGCATCACGGGTACTACTACATCAATGGGATGTAGAACGTGCTTTAGTAGAAGATTATCGTCTAGATCCTAAAACCATTGATTATAAAGATAAACAAGCAATGTTGCGGCAAGTTGCCTATCATATGCAAACCAGTGCTAAGGGTTTAGTAGGCAATTTAATTAGTGCCAATGATTTAGAAAAAATTTTAATTCGCTATCTCAAGAATATCGAATTTGAACAACCAACAAAAGTTGCCAGAGTGATGATTAACCAACTACGGACTCGCAACTTTATGTTATGTTTTTTAGGTGCAGATTACTATGCTTTTGTGCATCGAACTTTTTTAGAGTATTTCTGCGCTTGGGAATTTGTCTGGCAGTTTAAAGAGATACAAGTTATCTCTATTAAAGGACTCAATTGTGAAGTATTTGGTAAACACTGGCAAGATGAAACTTGGCATGAAGTGTTACGCTTAATTATCGCCATGATTGAATCGAGATTCGTTTGCGAAATCCTCGATTATTTAATAGCTCAAGATGGTGAAAAAGAAAAATTTATTAACTTATTTTTAGCAGCTAAATGTCTAGCAGAAGTCAGAAATCGCTTATTAGTAGCGTCAGTATCTACTAAATTACTAGAGAAAATCAAAGCCTTAACCAAATACGATCTTAACTATTACTACAAACCTTATTTAGACGAAGAAGAAACGAAACTAGTTCAAGAAATTCGCACCAAAGCAGTTGTGTGTGTAGCCACAACTTGGAAAGATGACCCCGATACTCTCTTCTGGCTCAAACAACTAGCTACCGATGATAATAAAGATTATGTCCGCCGTGCAGCCTTACAAGAGTTAGCAAGAGGGTTTAAAGATGACCCCGATACTCTCCTTTGGCTGCAACAACACGCCACAAATGATAGTGATTGGACTGTACGACAAGCCGCAGTGCAAGAATTAGTCAGGGGTTTCAAAGATGACCCTGATACCCTCCCTATTCTCCAAAAACGCGCGATCGCAGATAATAGTGAATATGTAAGACAAGTAGCAGTCCAGGAATTAGCTAGAGGTTTTAAAGATAATCCCAACACCTTATTTTGGTTGAAAAAACGTGCCAATGTGGATCAATATGGAACTGTGCGCCAGGTAGCAATCCAAGAGTTAGCTAGGGGATTCAAAGATTACCCTAATGTTCTCCCCTGGTTGAAACAATGTGCCACCACTAATGAAGATTGGACTGTGCGCCAAGCGGTCGTGCAGGAATTAGCCAGGGGTTTTAGAGATGACCCTGATACCTTAAGCATCCTCAAACAAGCTGTCACCTCTGACGAGAATGAATATGTGCGCCAAGCCGCAGTACAAGAATTAGCCAGGGTATTCAAAGATGAGCGTGATACTCTCTGTATTTTGAAACAAAGTGCGATCGCAGACAAATATTCAGATGTTCGCCAAACCGCCGTGCAAGAGTTAGCCAGGGTGTTCAAAGATGACCCCCATACCCTCCCCTGGCTAAAACACCACGCTACTACTAGTGAAGATAAATATGTGCGCCGCGCCGCCGTGCAAGAACTCGCTAGGGTGTTCAAAGATGACCCTGATACCCTCTTTATCCTCAAACAACGTGTCGTTATTGATACTTATTCAGATGTGCGTCGCGCTGCCGTGCAAGAATTAGCCAGAGGCTTTAAATATGACCTCGATACTCTGAGTATCCTCAAACAACGCGCCATTGCCGACGATAATGAATCTGTACGACGGACAGCCGTCCAGGAATTAGCCAGGAGTTTCCATAATCACCCTGACACTCTCCCCATCCTCAAAAAATGTGCTAAATCTGAGAAATATGCAGATGTGCGCCAAGCTGCATTACAAGAATTAGCCGCAGGTTTCCCTAATGATCCTGAAACCCTTTCCATCC
Source organism: Anabaena sp. CCY 9402-a (assembly GCF_963920945.1). Taxonomy (NCBI): domain Bacteria; kingdom Bacillati; phylum Cyanobacteriota; class Cyanophyceae; order Nostocales; family Nostocaceae; genus Anabaena; species Anabaena sp. CCY 9402-a. The sequence continues at coordinate 29,977 of NZ_CAWUDL010000050.1, read as the reverse complement.
TGACGAAACGCGCTACATCAGACAAATATGCAGATGTACGTCAAGTCGCATTGCAAGAATTAGCTAAAGGTTTTGCAGATCACCCTGAGATATTTGAGGTTTTCTACCACTGTGCCATTAATGATCCCTTTAGCCGTGAGTATAATTTTCAACATAACCCCCGACAAGTAGCACTAGAAATAATTATTGAACATTATCCTCATCATCCCCAGACGCTACCACTATTACGCGACAGAGCAGAACATGACCAAGACGAACAAGTGCGAGAGTTTATTCATAAAAAACTCGTAGAATTGGCTTTGTTGAATGAGAAAACAAAGTAAGGTCAATAGGACTTACGCACAAATTACGGAATAACGTATCGCTAAAGCGAAAGCTCCGCTAACGCGTAGCGCATACCACAGAGACGCAGAGAACACAGAGAAATAGTGCCATAAATACATTAAGTAGTCAGGGCGAGATAAGTTGATCAAACAGCTTTAAAAACCTTTCAGTATCAACATCTAAACAGGCTTCTACATTAGGTGGATTAGTTTTATCATCTCGGCGATCGCGCCGATCTGCTAGTGACAAACCAGTGGTAAATCGTCCTTCAGTTTCAACCATCATATAGAATGATTCAGTCGTAACTAGACTCGGATCAATAGCAACTGCCATTGCTAAAGGATCGTGTAAATAACAACCATGAAAGCCTTCATGATCACGATAGAAAGCCATATAAATTCCAGTACAATCGGCTATAAACTGGGTAACTTTTGCAGGACGACGCTGTAAATTATCTTCCACAACTCGGCGGGGAAGAGGAGCTTTCATTGCCACATCTAAACCCACCAATGTTAAGGGAATTCCTGACTCCATCACGATTTGAGCAGCATGAGGATCTACAAAAAAGTTAAATTCAGCCGCGGCCGTAATATTTCCAGGTACGGTGATAGCCCCACCCATGATGATAATCCGCCCTATTTGTTTCATGGTTGCGGCATCTTTTTGAATTGCCGTTGCGAGATTTGTTAGGGGGCCTAAAGCAACAATATTCAGACTATTGCCGTACTCTTGGGCTACCTTGAGAATGACATCAATCGCATTCTCTGTAGATGGTTCAATGTTTAGTTGCGGATAGCGGGCTGTACCATCTGCTGCTTTAAATTGATCTAATTCGCCCAGCCCATCTGCACCATGAATACCCGCAGCATTCAAGGGCGGTTTAATCAGAGGTTTTTCACAACCTTTAGCAACAATTGGTAAAGTTTTGGGTTCAACAATACTTAGTACCCGCAATACATTATTAGCTGCTTGGTCTACATGAATATTACCAGCTAAAACTGTAATTGCTTTCAGGTCTAATTGTGGTGAATTCAATGCCATAATCAGTGCCAAGGCATCATCAACACCACCATCTGTATCGATAATCACTGGAATAGGCTGATTTTGGGAGTTTGTCATGCTGAATATTCCTCGTCTTCCAGAATGGCGTAGAAATTTAAATTGCGATACCTTTGCAAAATCATATTGGCGTATTCCTTCGAGTAGAAAGAACCGCATAGATAGGCTTTTCCCCAAGGATTTTCAACTTTTGGGGCGGTGGGAAATAGTGTTCTAATTCCCTGGTTTTGCTCAGAAGTAGTAGGAATAATCAAGACTTTGTATTGTTTTGGGATCGTCTCATCTGCTAAATAACTGTCCAGTAAATTATTTAACTCTGACAGAATCAGCGATTCTTCTACTGAAATCTCCTCGTCAACTTTTACTAACAGATTTAACAAATCTCGTAGTCTCCCTACTTGAAAATAAGGCGGATCTAATGAGAGATAATCTAGTACGCTTTGCCGTAAACTAACAAAGTCGCTATCTTCACCAGTTAACAACTTTTCTCGAACTTCTTCAGTGGAGTAGTTAATTCGGTAAGATCCCAGTAGTTGTTGAATGAAGTCAACTTCGGTATCATCCAAAGTTTTGTCAATTAGGGCAACTTGGCGGAGAATATTAAAAATCTGCTCTAACTCTTGCAAATTATCTTCGGCGTAAATACGCAAGATTTGCTGCGAAAATTCTTCGGCATTGTAGGTATTGTGCCAATATTTGAGGTAAATCTCTTTAGGAATGATCAGGAGTTCAAGTTGCTGTTCGGCTGTAATGGTTGCTTCCTGCTGATCTCCCCGAATAACGCGAATATTACCTAATGGAATCCAAGGTTTTACACCTTGGGGTTGATACCCACCTAATGGGTTACTTACTAGCCCTATACCCATAGGAATATAAACAAAACCAGGAGGCGATCCCGCTTTGATTAATGTTTCACCTTCTTTAAGGACGGATAAGTACACATCAGTAAAAGCCTTGAGCGGATCAATATTTTGGATTTTATGACCAGATTGAGAAACTCTCAGCAGAATTTTTTGTTTCTGTTCCAGCGACCAATCTAGTTCTTTAGCAATCAAATAGCGATCGCGTTCCTCCGGGTCAATATTTTTGAGTGAGGGGACAACTCTGCTCTTCAATCCTATCTCTGAAGCGATTTTCCCTAATTCTGTTTGCACAGCTTCAGCAAAATCTAGGTTGTCGTCAGTATTTTCTAATAAAATTTCAATGTTTTCACTCTTCTTAATCACATCATTGGCGTTAGCTGGTCGGCTAAAGGTGTCGATAATATCGCGTTGAATGTCGTCAATTACAACAGCTAAATTGTAAGCAGCCCGTTGTGCAGCATCTTGGTTAGAAAAAGAACCTCGATTGAAAGATATTCTTAAATCGCCGTTAGCAGTTAATTCACTACTAGCAATGTTTGCTTCTCCAGCATTGAGAGGATTTGCTGCTTCTAATAAAAATAATTCCCCGCTTCCTTTTTGCAAAGCATAAATTGCCTTAGCTGTATTTTGGTCAACAAAAATCTGATAACCTCCTGATGTTTTGTAAACTGTACCTCTCTGTCGCAAAGCATCGGCGGCTCGCAAAGCACGGATAGTGTCACTCACATCAACAATTAAAGCTTGTGTTTCTGGATGATCGCAAACCAGCCAGGAAAATGCCTGTTTTTCAAAATCACTGTAATATTGATCGATGCGTTCGTTACGGGGGCTAGTTCCCTGTTTGAGAAATTCTGCCTGAGTCGATTTAACTTGCAGTAAAGCTATTTCTAATTTCTCGATTTTCAGCTGTTCTTGTAGAGAGTTTTTAGCCTGAGCTAATTTATTTTCGGCTTTAGTTACTTGTTGTTGGTGATAAAGGTGATGCAAATTAACCGTAGCAATTTGTCTCATTACCTGTCTGAGCTGTTGCGGATTATTCAATACCTCAATAGGAACTTTGCTTTTACTGTGGGCAACCCCCATTGATACCATTTCACGTAACACAAGTTTAGGATCTTCTGTCAATGCTCCTTGATCAGCTAAATTAATTAAACGCCAAGACACATTGCCACAATTTTCAGTCCAAATCGTATCGATTACCTGATCAAAAGCTGGGCTGAATACTTCTTGGGTGACAAATTCTGGGTGCATCGCCCGACCAAATGCCGAAAAATCAAGCATTCCCATATCATGGTTATAGACAATTATGATTCCATAACCTTTCATAAAATCAAACCACAGAGGCTCTCTTTGGGGAATGAGAACTCCATGAATGGCTTCCAGCACAACTAAGATATTGCGAGCAACATCTCTGACGTGAACGACACCATGATCAGAATAAAGTGCAACGTGCTGAAGGGGATTGGCGATAAAATCTTCATTTCTAGCAGCATAATCTAACTCTGCTTGCTGATTAACTTTGGCATAGTAATTTTCTTCGATGTAAGTTCTGACTTTTTCTGGTAGGTATCGATCAACCTGGAGCAATTGAATCTCTTCAACATATTTACTAGAATTTAAATTCATAATTCTTATAAAATTTTCAAAGATTGGTTGCAGCGTTTAGCTGTAATATTTCTGTAAGTGCCTTTGTATGATTTTTGTTGATGTTGTTGACAAAACTATCATCATCTGCTGTATATTTTTTGAAATTATTTTATTATTGATAGAAGAATATTTGTCACAATAGCAAATCAAATCAACACCCTAACTGTGTAGTTTTTCCAAAGTTTAAAACCAAATCAATCGTACTTCTAAATTTGACACAAATAAAATTAAATATTGTAACTTAACTTATAGTGACGATGTTGTTTGCTGAGACGAAGATTTTATCACTTACTAGCGTGAAAAATGTTGTTAATGACAAGTCTTAAAAAAAGGGAGCAATTTTAGAGTTCAAACAGTCAGTGTTTTCAGGCACATATATCACAACACCAAAGCAACAAAATTAAAATTTTGATGAAGAAGTAAGTCGAATCCTGTTAAATTTCTATTAATAGTGCTTTTTTTAACTAAACTATAGGATAATCAGGCCTGCGATAAAAATCTTTAATTTAGGTAAAAAATGTCCTTAATTAATAAATTACTGACCATAGTGATATCTGCGGGTGTCACCATAGGTGTGGGAATGAAAGTTGAAATAGCCACAGCAAGTTCATTGATTGGTGATACAATTAAGTATGATTACTTAATCCCTGATTCAAGCACAGTATTGGCATCTACTACAAGGTTGGTTCAGCCTGGACTCGCCGATCTGATTAATCAAACTGATGGCACTTCGGATACTATCTTTGCGGTCAACCCAGAAACAGAAGGGTTTATCGTTAATTTTTTCAAGGACTCTGGATTTTTCCCTAGCCTATTTAACGGATTTAGACTTTCTAGTTTAGACTTTCACGATAGTAGTATTTTAACGGGATTTATATTAGAGACTAATATGGTCGGACTAGATGCTAATGACTCTCGCATCAGTTTTACGGCTGATACCATTAGTGTTAATTTGCAAGGACTATCATACGATACAAATACTTATATTAATGTCAATTTAGTAACATCTGTTGTTTCCGCAAGTGTTCCTGAACCTAGTCCAGTGATAGGAATTTTAGCTATAAGTGGGTTGGGATGCCTATATCTACTCAAGCGTAAATTAATCAAAGTTCAAGATTATTGACCTCAAGTGGAACAAAAATTCAGGTATTGCTGAAACAGAGGAGATGATAGGGCTACCATGCTGATGAAAATTTTAACAAGGAGTGTTGCGATCGCCTATATTCTTGGTTCGTCAACGACTGCTGTAGCTGAGGTAGTTCCTGACGACAGTTTAGGAGTCGAACACTCTGTTTTTACACCTAATGTCCAAAGTCCCAAAGGTCAGATTGATCGCATAGATGGGGGAGCGATTCGAGGTAGTAACCTATTCCATAGTTTTCAAGATTTGAACGTTGGTAATCAGCAACGGATTTATTTTTCTAATCCGGCTGGAGTCGAAAATATCCTGAGTCGAGTTACAGGAAACAACGCTTCTAATATCTTCGGTACACTGGGAGTATTGGGAAATGCCAACCTCTACTTGATTAATCCTAACGGGATAATTTTCGGCAAAAATGCGCGTTTGGATATCTCTGGTTCTTTTTTTGCTAGCACCAGCAACTCCCTTCTGTTTGAGAACGGTGATCAATTTACTACTCAACATCCCAAAGCACCCCCTTTATTAAGGGTCAATCTTCAGCCGGGGTTAGAGAGTTGGTTACCGCCCCAAGGTGCGATCGCCAATACTGGTAACTTATCAGTTGGACAAAACTTGACTTTAATTGGGACAAAACTTGACTTACAAGGGCAATTGAGAGCAGGTGGTAATTTAGTTTTGCAAGCTACCGATACACTAAAAGTTCGGGACAGCCTCAATAACCCTTTCATAGCCTCGGCTGAACAAAAACTATTAGCTCAAGGCAATAAAATAGACATCTCTGCATTAAATCATCCTTCCAGTGGCTTCTTTTCTGGAAAAGATATGGTGTTCCGTTCCGCTAATCCGATTGGTGGGGACGCTCAGTTTTTTAGTGGCGGTAACTTTAGCATCGAACAAATGAACTCTCAAAGAGGAGATTTAAAGAGCTTTGATGACCCTATTATTCGTTCAAGTGGAGATGTGAGTTTTAATAATTATACAGGAGCATCCATCCATATTTTTGCAGGTGGCAGAGTCACTATTAATAATATTAATATTAACAGTCCAGATACAACTAATTTTATTAATCAAACAGTCACTCTCTCTGATGGAGTAACACAAATTTCCATTGATGGCAGCGATCAACCTACTGTTGATATTAGGGCTGGAACTACCAATTTTAACACAACAGGAATTCAAGGGAATACGAACGTTTTTTCACCTATTCCTAGCACAGAGGGTCAACCAACAAGCGCAGATATTACTATCAATCAAATTATCAACTCAGGCGGACTGGTCTTTTTAACCAATCAATATCAACCGAATTCTTCCTTACCGGGCAATATCACAGTTAAATCGGCACTGAATATATTTGGTAGTGGTGACAAAGGTGGTGATATTGTGATTGATTCACGGGGGAAAATTATTACTCCTCAATTTATGTCGAGTTTTGGCATTGATGCTTCTACATTGGCATTTTCCAAACCTGGTGGAGATATCACACTTTTCGCTCATGATGATATAGTTATGCCGCCATCATCACGAATTATTTCTGCCGGGACAGTGGGTGGTAACATTACTTTTAAGAGTCAATCTGCCATTATTCAAGAACAAGCTCCACGTAGAGAATCATTTATTGAAAGTGCTTCTTATGGTGCAGGAAAAGGCGGTGATGTGATCCTCAATGCACCATTTATTTTCTTGAGTAACGATGTAAAAAGTCATCTTTATCAAGGCGCAACAGGAACAGGTGGGAAGCTGATCATTACCGCTAATTCTTTAGAAGCGAACCAAGCTGAATTATCTACCATCAGCAATGGTGGTAATGCTGGTGAAGTCATGATTAATGCGGATGAAATTTTGTTAAATGAATCCAAAATAGGCAGCCAGAGCATAGGTGCAGATGCAGGGAAAGCAGGCAATATAGAGATTAATACTATATCCTTGACCGCTACTAATGGTAGTCAGGTATTTTCTCAAATAGAAGGGTTAGGAAATGCTGGCAATATATTAATCGAAGCTGAAGACAAAGTTCTTTTATATGGTGCGAATACAGGTGTATTTTCTAAGACAACTTTAAGTTCTATTGGTAATGGTAGTAATATCTTCGTCAATGCTAAACTTGTTGAGATTAGCGATGGTGCTGCTATTTCCACCGATAGCCAAGGAAGTGGTATTGGTGGTGGTATAGATATTCAAGCAAATAAATTAACCCTCGACAATCAAGCTGTAATTTCTACAAAAACAGCTAGTACGGAAGGGGCTAATATTAACTTACAGATAGCAGATTTGTTATCATTACGCCGTAGAAGTCGGATTTCGGCGATCGCAGGGAATGAAACTACAGGTGGAAATGGTGCTAACATCACTATCAAAACAGATTTACTCTTCGCTGTTCCTGAAGAAAACAGTGATATTTCAGCTAATGCTTTTTTTGGTAGTGGTGGCAATATTGATATTAACGCCAGAGATATTCAAGGAATCGAGTTTTCTGATACACCTACCCCATTCAGTAATATTACTGCCAGCAACATTAAATTAGGAAGTCCTAATCCATCACCGGAAGTTCCTAATCCACTACCGGAAGTACCTAGTCCACTACCAGAAGTTCCTAATCCACTACCAGAAGTGCCTAGTCCACTACCAGAAGTGCCTAGTCCTACTTTAGATGTTTCTAGTCTTGGATTAATTGATGAACAAGACGCTGCTCCGAGTTCAGCTTTGATCAAATTATCAAACCCACAGAGCGATCGCGACAATCAAATCGTTACTGCTAGTTGTACATCCACAGGGGGTAATTCTTTTACCATCACAGGTAGGGGAGGTTTACCCACAGACCCCACTGCAACTATTCGTAGTCAAACTCTTTTGTCAGACACACGAGATTTTACAACTACACAAAGTAGCAATCAAGCAAATACTTCTTCTGCAATTCCTCCCACAAGACAACAAATTATCGCAGCTACAAATTGGATAATTAATGCCCAAGGACAAGTAGAATTAGTAGCATCTTTACCTCAAGAGAGTTCATCGTCAAAACATCCTAATTGTAGAGATTTATAAACTTTGATAAATTAATAAATTTTACATATAAGATATCCAGATAAATTATTTTTAAATATAAAAATATAATTAATATGAAAAAAATATCTAGGCAAAAGAGCCATAAATATTTAAACAAAAAAGAATTTTTGTCATTTTTTAAAATCAAAATTAATACTATTGGGCTTTTTTGTATTTGCTTTACATTAAGCCTATTATTAACTATTAATAATATTCCTGCTGTTGCAAATCAATCTATAATATCAGATGCAAATCAGGAAAATCAACAACTATCAAATCCTTCAGATTTATTACAACAAGGAAAAAAATACTATCAAGCTGGACAATACACCGAATCTTCCAGAATTTGGGAAAATGTTCTGAAAATTTATCAATCAAAAAGAGAATTGATTAATCAAGCTCAAGTTTTAAATTATTTAGCTTTAGCATATAAAGATTTAGGAAAAATCCCCCAAGCGCAAACTGCGATTGCTGAAAGTATAAACATCAGTAAAAGTTTAAAAAATCTCGATGCTAAAAGCACTTTACTATTAGCACAGGCATTAAATACCCAAGGGATGCTCCAAATACTACAAGGACAAACTGACACAGCTATAGATACTTGGAAGCAAGCAGCAAAAACTTATGAGCGCACAGGTGATAAAACAGGTAAACTCATCAGCCAAATTAATCAAGCACAAGGTTTGCAAGCATCGGGACAATATAACCGCGCCAAAACTTTGTTAGAAGAATTGGTGAAAGAATTGCAAAATCAACCTGATAATCTCTTGAAAGCTCAAGGATTGAGAAGTTTAGGGATTGCTATGCAAACTGTTGGTGATTTAAAGCAATCCAAAACAATACTAGATAAAAGTTGGGAAATTAGTAAACAATTCAACTCACTAACTGATGTGAGTGCAGTTTTATTTAGTATTGGTAACGTTGCCCAAGACTTACAAGAAGATGATATTGCTTGGACATACTACCAAGAAGCCATTAAATTATCTCCAGAACCACAGATTAAATTAGAAGCACAATTAAATCAATTGAGCTTATTAGTTAAACTCCAAAACTGGGAATTAGCACAAACACTAATACCAGAAATCGAAACTAATCTTGCTCAACTTCCTCCGAGTCGTCCTGCTATTTACGCCAAGATTAATTTCACAGAAAGTTTGATAAATTTAGAAGCATCTGGGAAAAGCAAAAAAGCAGTTTCAGACACCAACACCATCAAAATTGCTCAATTGTTAGCAACAGCTATTCAACAAGCCAAAGACATCAAAGATCTAAGAGCCGAAGCTTATTCTATTAACCAACTAGGTAAACTTTACCAAAAAAACGACCAGTTGGCAGATGCAGCGACGTTGACACAACAAGCACTAACAATAGCTCAAGAAATTAATGCTACTGATTTAGTGGCGCGTGCGGCGGGACAGTTAGGTATAGTTGCTCAACAACAAGGAGATAATAATAGTGCGATGGGCTACGCCCCGCCGGAGGCGATCGCCGCTTATGAGATTGCTTTTAATAACTTGCAATCTCTGCGTAGTGATTTAGTCGCGATTAATCGAGATGTCCAGTTTAATTTTAAAGAAAGTATTGAACCAATCTATCGAAATTACGTCAGTCTGTTGTTGCAAAAAGATAATCAAAGCAACCTGAAACAAGCTCTGCAAGTGATGGAAGCTTTGCAAATAGCTGAACTAGATAACTTTTTTCGCGATGCTTGTTTAGATAATAACAATCCTGTAGTTTTAGAGAAAATTGACTTGCACGCAGCTGTTCTTTATCCAATTATTTTAAGCGATCGCCTCGAAGTCATTCTTTCAGTCCCTAATCAACCTCTACGCCATTACAGCACCCTACTGTCAAAGCAGCAAGTTGAAACGACCTTAAAACAACTTTACTCTTCCCTGTCCCCTGGTTATCCCAATGACGAGCGTTTGCGACTCTCTCAAGAAGTATATAACTGGCTGGTTGCACCTGCCCAAGGGACACTCACCAAAAGTAATATCAAAACTTTAGTTTTTGTGCCAGATAGTTTGCTGCGAAACTTACCAATGGGTGTTCTGTATGATGGTAAAAAGTATTTAATTGAAAATTACAGTGTCGCCCTCAGTCCTGGTTTAAAACTATTTCCTCAAGGACTACAACGCCAAAAATTGAGCGTGTTAGCTGCTGGACTAACGGAAGCGCGCCAAGGCTTCAATCCCTTACCAGGAGTGACAGGAGAAATTAAACAAGTCACAACAGAAGCTAATTCTCAAGTATTGCTAGATAATAATTTTACCAGCGATACCTTAAAAACAGCGATCGCCAATAAATCTTTCCCCATAGTTCACCTAGCTACTCACGGTCAATTTAGTTCCAACCCAGAAGAAACCTTCTTGTTGACCTGGGGCGATCGCATTTCCATTCAAGATTTTGACAATTTATTTAAAAATAGAAGACAAAAAAATTTAGAACCGATTGAATTATTGGTGATGAGTGCTTGTCAAACAGCCGTAGGTGATAATCGTGCAACTTTAGGTTTAGCTGGATTTGCCTTGCGTTCTGGAGCTAAAAGCACTATAGCTAGTTTGTGGTCAGTCAGTGACGAATCTACTTCTTCCTTGATGAAAGAATTTTATGCCGAATTGAGTAACCCAAAACTCAACAAAGCGGAGGCATTGCGACAGGCACAAATAAAAATCATGGCTAATCCTTTATACAAACATCCCTATTTTTGGTCTTCTTTCGTTCTTGTCGGTAATTGGTTGTAAACATCACAAAAAATGCGGAAATGATGAAATTTAATTCTCAAATACTTTTCTTTATTACTGTTAGCAACATACTACTTTTAACAAGTAAGACGACATTAGCCAGCCTGCTCCCTCAAGAGCATTCTACTGTTAGCAATCAAGTTCTTATTAGTTTGGAATTTAAACCCCCCAAAGATCCAGCCCCGAAAACCAGCGTCGGTGGTGGTGTTCGCGGCCAAGTTCAATTTGGCTTACCAGGAGGTTCAGCACCTAGAACCAGCGTTGGTGGCGGAACTAGAGGTAACGTGCAGTTCGGCTTACCAGGAGGTTCAGCACCTAGAACCAGCGTTGGTGGCGGAACTAGAGGTAACGTGCAATTAACTCTACCTAGTGGAAACTCAACCCCCAGAAGCAGCATAGGTGGCGGAACAAGGGGAAAAACCCTACCATTAACAGCATTAGTTCCTCCCAACAAACAGGGACGCACGGTATTAGCACGACCCACCGTTTTTGCTTATTTACCTCCGGTTGGTGCAGAAACTGTGTTTTTCAGCCTCCAAGATGAAGACGGAAATTTCCTTTACTCCACAATGCTGAAAGTCTCTCCCGATGGCGGTGTCGTTAGTATTACCTTACCGCTAACAGCTCCAGCTTTGGTCATGGATAAAAATTACCTATGGTATTTTGCACCGATTGAACCAGGCGGAGTTCTTCGACCTGATAATTATTCTGTAACAGGCTGGATCAAACGAGTTGAGCCAACATTTAATCAACAAGAATTAGCCTCCTCTCCTGTCGAATTAGCAACTAAATATGCTGAGACTGGTGTATGGTACGATACTATCAAAGTCTTAGTAGATGCAAAGCGATCGCAGCCAAATAACAAAGCTTTTGTGACCGAATGGCACGATTTACTAAAGCAAGTTGGACTAGAAGACATTGCCTCTCAACCATTAACAGAAGCTTTTTAATGTGATCATAAAATGATTGGGCAAAAACTCAAAAACTCACTGAAAAAATGGCAAGGAACACTGATAATTACTCCCTGTGTTGCTGGATTAGTAATTGCGGGGAGTAATATCGGTATTTTGAGAATTTTAGAATGGGCAACTTTAGATCAGTTATTTCGTCTGCGTCCCCAAGAATCTGTAGATAATCGAATTGTGATTGTCACAATTGATGAGCCAGATATTCAACACGTCAAGCAATGGCCGATGTCTGATCGTGTCATGGCTAAAATGATTCGCAATATCAAAGCCCAACAACCAAGAGCGATCGCCATCGATATCTATCGAGATTTACCAGTAGAACCAGGACACCCAGAACTAGTCAAAGAATTCCAAAATACTCCCAATTTTATTGGCATTGAAAAAGTTGCCGGCAACCCAATTGCACCACCACCAATTCTAGCTAAACAGGGTCAAGTAGCTGCCAATGACTTACTCTTAGATACAGATGGCAAAATTCGCCGGGGTATTATTTTATTAGGTAAACCCGATCAAAGTTTAGCTCAAGGTCTAGGAGTAAAACTAGCCTTAACATATTTAGAAAAATCAGGCATTGAATTAACAGAAATCAACGCAGATAAACAAATTTATGGTTTAGGCAAAGCTAAGTTTGTGCCTCTATCTAGTAATGATGGAGAATACAACCAAGCCGACATGGGGGGATATCAAATTTTAATGAACTATCGAGGCGGACTTAACAGCTTTCCCCATATTTCTCTGACCGATGTTTTAGAAAATCGTATACCGGCTAATTTTATCCGCGATCGCCTCGTTTTGATCGGCGCAAAAGCTCCCAGTTTAAATGATAACTATAGTACCCCTTACAATAACAACTTATTTTTTCCTACAGAGCTAATTCCTGGAGTCGTAGTTCACGCGAATCTTGCCAGCCAGATCCTCAGTGCCGCTATAGATGGCCGGCCAATGATGCGAGCTACTATTAAACCTCTAAACTGGTTATTAATCTTCTTTTGGTCTGGATATAGTGCCACCCTTGGCGCAATTTATATCAAAAAACGTTGGCTGACCATAGGTGGTTTGTTACTGGCTGTAGTGATTATTCTTAGCAGTGCTTATGTTGCCTTTCTTAGTGGTTGGTTAATTCCTGTATTTACACCAATATTGACTGTTGTCAGTGCGTTAATAATTGGTCTTATGCAGGTTTTATGGCAAAATCTGATGCTTTCTTATCGGCAGTTGGAAGATTATGCCCGCAATCTAGAAATTAAAGTTAAAGAACGCACTGCTGAACTAGCCTCAGCTAATGAAGAAATCAGTCTCCTTAATGAAAAACTCAAAGGAGAAAACCTCCGCATGAGTGCCGAACTCGATATAATTCGGCAAATGCAGCAGATGATTCTACCAAAACCAGAGGAACTAGAAGCTATTGAAGAACTAGATATCGCTGGTTTTATGGAAGCTGCGGATGAAGTCGGCGGCGATTACTACGACGTACTATACACCGATGGAATAGTAACACTTGGGATTGGAGATGTGACTGGACATGGACTGGAAAGCGGATTGTTAATGCTAATGACGCAAACCGCAGTTCGCCTCCTCAGAGAAATCCCCGAATATGACTCAGTGCGCTTCATGGACACACTCAACCGCACCATCTACAAAAACGTGCAACGGATGAACTCTGAGAAGAATTTGACATTGGTGATTCTTAACTATACTCAAGGGCAAATAAGTATCAGTGGACAGCATGAAGAAACGATTATCGTCCGCAAAGGTGGAGAAATTGAGCTGATTGACACGATGGACTTGGGTTTCCCCATAGGTTTAGATGATGACATTGCTGATTTTATTAGTAATATAACCCTGGAATTACAACCCGGTGATGGAGTTGTTCTCTACACCGATGGTATTACCGAAGCTAAAGATATGAATAAGAATCAATACGGTCTAGAACCATTATGTGAAATTATTAGTCAAAACTGGCACAAATCAGCACCAGAAATTAAAGATGCAGTAATTTTAGATGTGCGGCGACATATTGGCAAACAAAAAGTATTTGATGACATCACATTGCTCGTATTCAAGCGACCAGAAGAAGTTTTTGAGAATTAATAATGAAAAATAAAAAGAATATTCTTTTATCATTGTTTTAAGGTGAAAAATCTATGATTCAAATATCTACAGGCTCTATCATCAAGACTGAATTATTTGGCGATTTTATCTCTGATTTTCCTCCAGAGCATGATTCTCTGGAACTTTCTTTTACACCCAGTTCTCGCCCAATCAAACAACGTTGGCGAAACAATCGACTTTCAGCACATTTTTTTGCTGACTACTTCACCAATTTTTTACCTCTAGATGAAAATGAACCAAATCAAGAGAAAATAATTAAAGAAAGTAAAAGTGCTGTTAGCTATGTCGCCAACGAACTTCTAGAAAATGCTATGAAATTTAATGATGATATTTCTAGCTACAAAGTAAGATTTGGCATTCATTTCTTAAATGACTCAGATAGTGTCACTGCCGTAATTTTTGCCAGCAATAGCATCAGACCAGGCGGTGAAGCTAAATTGAGAAAATTTATTGAAGAATTACTAGCTTCAGACACCCATGAAATGTATGTACGCCAAATTGAAAAAAGTGCTGAAGAAAATGGTTCTTCCGGCTTAGGTCTGTTAACGATGATTAATGACTATTCAGCCAAAATTGGTTGGAGGTTAGAAACTATTCAGAAAGAATCTCTCATCATGGCTGTAACTACAATGGCACAAATCAAGGTATAGTATTCGTCGGTGTCTGATTCAATTATTGTTGATTTAGGAAGAAAAAATAATATGGTTATGCAAGAAGTTAAAGGTGAAGATTACACAGTTGAAGGTGATAAAGACTCTGCAACAGTCAACTTTAAAGGAGAACTGAGTCTTGGGGGATCAAGTGAATATGAACCAATTACTAATCTACTCAATGAAATTGCCGCAACTGATCCGGCAATGATGACTTTGAATTTAAGAGATTTAGGATTTCTCAACAGTTCCGGTATTAGTATGTTATCAAAATTTGTCCTAAGTTTACGTAAGAAAAAAGGAATTCAGTTGATTGTTTTAGGTTCAAATGCTATGCCTTGGCAAGGAAAATCGTTGAAAAATCTAGAGCGGTTGCTCCCTGGTCTCAAACTAGAAATTCAATAATAAATAAACTAAGAAGCTTAAGCCTTATTACTGCTGGGTTTAAGCTTTTTGACATTTAACTTAATTATGATAGAGACATACCTAAGCTACTACTCTGCACCGAGTTTATTATCATTGCCTTTTGACATTGATCGGACAATACCGTTTTTACAAAACTTAATATTAACCGCACTTGGAGCAGCTTGCTTATATGGCATCCTGTTTTATGGGCTACGAGCTATATTTCGACAGTTTGAGCGTGATTTTGCCCTCGTTACACTCTACGTGTCAATATATCCAGTCCTATTTGTTTTTATTCTAATTGGTATCAAGTTGACTTTTGATGATTTAAAGCATACAAAATTTGCTTGGATAGATCAACTATTAATTGCTGCCATTATTGGTACAGTCGCCTACTGGATGATTCAATTTTTTCGGGAAGTTATTGTCTATTATTTACAAGAATTTGCCGAACAAACCGAAATTATGTGGGATGACGTTCTTATTCCCTTGCTGGAAGGTGTTATTCCTTTCTTGATTACTTTATCAAGCTTTGGTTTAATATTGCAACTTGCTTTTAATATTGATTTGACAGGTGTTTGGGTTACTTTAGGCGGAGCAACTTTTATTGTTGGTTTTGCGACAAAGGATATTTTAGCTAATTTTTTTAGTGGTATTGTTTTATTAATTGATACTCCATTCCAATTTGGGGATGTTTTAAAGTTAGAACATGGAGAATTAGGTATACTCAAAAAAATAGGTTTACGAGTAACACAAGTTTATTTATTTGATAGCCATACTGAAGCTTATATTCCTAATAGTGTTTTACAGGGACAGACCATTATTAATCTTAATCGTCCTATTGCATCAGTTCATTTTTCTAAACCAATTTTATTAAAACCAGAAGGTGATTTAGATGCAGCTTGTCAAGTTATGTCTGATATCATTTGCGCTCATCCTGATACATTGGGAGATATAGACACGAAGTTGAGTTGTCTAGATAAGTATTTTATTAGAGAAAATAATCAAGATGGTTTTCTAGAAAAGAAAAAAAATGGAGCTGATAGACTGTTAGCAGAAAACCGAGTCAATTTCAAATTGACAGAAATTGAACAAACACTAGAAGCAATTGTGGTAACTCTACAATTTGCAGAGCGTGGAGGACTCAGCCTAGATGATATTACAACTATTCAAGAAGAGTATCAAAATGTTTTGAATTTAATAGGACTACAAATTATTTTTGTGCGAATTAAAAATAAAAGTAGACCTTGGCATTTTAATTCTGTAAAACCCAAGATTCAAATTAAAGAAATTAACACTTCAGATTCGCTTATTAGTTTAATCAGAGATTGGTATCGTATTTGGTTAAGAGATCCAAATTTACACGAGGAAGACCAATACCTTTTACCAGAAATATGGGAATATAAAATTGAAGTTTTGAAGCGTAGACTTGGACAATTACAACGTAAGATTATTAATCCTAGCCGGATAGAAACTCGTCTAGATAACTATGTCATAGAGTTAAACACTTGGCTAAAAACAAGGTTTAAACAAACTCGAAGTCAACAGCAAGCACCACAAGTGCTAATGGATAAAACTGTCTACGGTAGTAGTGCAATTTTTATTCAATTTATGCTTGAATACTATATTGATGATATTAAGCTAGAAAATTGCGAGCGAGGCGATCGCGTCAGTAGTGAGATTTACAGCGAAATTATCAAATGTCTTCAAAGTTATGTAGTAGGACGATGGACTTAGCTAACAGTTAGGAGGTAGAAAGGTAAGATTTACTAATATAATGAATCCATTATAAATAAAAGCAATAAAACTACTACAATGCTAAACAAACTTTTACCATTTGAAACTAATACTTGGGCTTTCGTTCTGAGTAGTTTACTAATTACAGTTGTTGGTGGCATCTTACTTTATGTCATTTTATTTTATGTGTTGCGTTCCATTTTCCGCAAATTTGAACGAGACATTGCATTAGTAACACTTAATGTTTCTGCCTATCCTGCACTGACAGTTTTTGTATTAGCTCTTTTAAAGTTCACATTACATCAGTTACCTGATAATCAAATTATTGATGGGTTGGAAAGTATCTTAGCAGCAGGTTTGATTATTTCCATTAGCTACTGGTTAGTACAACTTCTGCTACAAGTATTTATTTATTACCTAAGAGAATACACCCAACAAACTGAGGCCATGTGGGATGATGTGCTGCTACCTTTGGTTGAAGCAGTAGTTCCTGTAATTATTTTCACTCTAGCTGGCGTGTTTGTATTGCGATCGTTTGGGGTCGATCTTACAGGCATTTGGGTTGCCCTGGGTGGGGCTACCTTTGTTATTGGCTTTGCAGCTCAAGGAATTTTGGCAAACTTTTTTAGTGGTGTAGTTCTGCTAATTGATACACCCTTTCAATTTGGGGATGTGTTGCTGCTAGATAATAACTCTGTTGCCATATTACGCAGAATTGGGGTACGGGTAACTCAACTGTATATACCGGAAAAACATTGTGATATTTATATTCCCAACAGCAATCTCCAAAGCCAAAATATTACCAATCTCAGCCGTCCCACATCCTACTATCACTTTTCTACAGAACTGCGACTGCCAACTGAGTTTGACCTCTATGAAGTAAAGCGAGTTATCCAGGAGGCAATTCTAGCTCATCCAGATACTTTAGGCGATATAGATAGCAAATTAAAAATACTAGATAATTACTATCAGTTAGCAGAACTAGCAGAACAACGTGAAATCGGTAGAATACGCTTACTTGCAGAACAAGAAGTAAATTTAAAACTAGAAGAAATTCAGCAAGGACTTGAAGCATTAGTAGTTACCTTGCAATTTGCAGAAAAAGGCGGTCTCACCCAAGATGAGATCGAAAATATACAGCAAGAATATGGAGAGATTCTTAGCTCAATTGGGTTGGAATCCATCACTGAAATGCAAAACAATCGCTCTATTTTTACCTTTAATGAAACTCGTGCTAAAGATACACTGATTGAACTAGTTCGTGCATGGTATCGTGCTTGCATTCGTGACCCAAATCTTCTAGATAACGACAGCTATTTAATTTCTGATGAATGGGAACGGAAAATAAATTTAATCAAGCGACGAGTACAGAAGCTTTATCAGAAAATTTCTAATCCTCAACGTGAAGAAACTCGCTTAGATGATTATGTTTTAGAGCTAAACAAATGGTTGATGGAAAGATTTAAAGAACCACGACAAAAATGGCAAGATCCCCAAGTTTCGGTTAAAGGGATGGAATATGAAGAAGGAGTTGCCTATATGAAATTTGGACTCAATTTATTTGTAGATGATATCAAACTGGAAAACGGCAAACGAGGCGATCGCGTTAGCAGTCAGATATATCAAGAGGTTTTACAATATCTCAAGTCTCAAAATGTCAATACTAGCAATATAACGTGAATTCGGCAATTTACCCAAGCAGAGGCAACCCCACTTGCTTTTTGGGGTGGGATGAGCTTAAAAACTTGCAAAAGAACGATTATTATATCCTCTATTATCCGAGAACCCTAAAGTTCGTCCAACTTCATATCGTCAATATAAAGCAAGAATAAACCACCAAATACTGATAGTACGGCACGCAAAAAGGGTTGTATCGGAATTGTATAAAAGAAACCCCAGACACCACACCAGCATAAGATGATGGCAATGAGAGTATAAATAGTAGAGAAATTGGGATACTTGTTTTTAAATTGATGAAATATTTTTTCCCTAAAATTCATAGCGTCAAAAGGTTTTTCAGAAGGAGTTTTTCTTCCAAATAGCAACTCCTTCAACGATAGATCGTCTAAGAGAAGCATTATCAGACCAAGTAATAACAAACTAAGAAAGCGCAGAATAACTTCTGGAGGGACTTTAGGAGCGAGTGCTTCTAACAGATTTATTCCATTAGCCCATGATTCAAATATAGTGAAAGAGCCAGTCCACATAGCAAGGATGTTGAAAAATACATAAAAAGTGTGAAAGTTGGGATATTTTTTCTTGAAGGTATTGAAAAATATTTGCCGTCTATTGAAAGGACGAGAATGCTTTTTCTGCAAGTCCTCAATAGCAGCTTGAACTGGTTTTTGCGGTTGCATATTAGGTTTTTCCATAATATTGAGTTTGTCAGGAAAGATGTCAGGCTTTGTCAGAAGGGATAGTAAAGTTAAATGGCTCTCCCATCCTTGGGTTGATAAATTAACACTAAAAAACGGCTAAAACGATTGATATAACAAGGTTTATCTAAAATAAAGTCAAGGATTTAATAAAAATTGACTTTATTCCTCTTTAATCCCTGACTATATAAGGATTTAACCTGATATAAGGTATTAATTTGTTATAACTAGTCTAGGAGAGCCAGTTAAATTAAAGTTCGTATCTCAAATGATTCTTCCGTAGTTTTAGTGAAAACCTATTACGGATTTTAGTTAAGCATAAGCTTTTTCACCATCAAACGGAAGAACCATCTTCAAATTACGGCTTGTGTGCTTGTCCGAGATAAATAACTCAGTTAACTAGCGATAGACCTCGGTTTAATAACTTTTCTACATCCTCCCACCAAGGAAAGTTAGTCTTAGAAGCTTTAAATGAGCCTCGTTCTGCCCAAAGGGTTTTAGCTTGTTTAAACAACTCATCTGTCGTGTCTTTATCAAGCTCAAGTTCAGCTCGTATCTCTTCAAGCTTAGATATCTCTTCTTCAGCTACCTGTTCGTCAATGGTTGCTAACCAAGTCGCACAAAAATAAGCCAATTTGCGATCCTTTAGAGGTACGCTGCTGTCCAATTTTTGAGGGGTGATATTGCCTTGACTTAGTGACTTTAGCCATTCAGCAATGTCATCATTTGTCATACCAAGTTGCAAAGCTTCAGCAACTGTTTCCATGGCTTTAATTTCTGAAAATGTAACTTCCTGGTCAGCTAAAGCGACCCGTCCCATTAACTCAAAGATTTCTTGGCGAGTAAATAAATCAAGTTCTCCAACATTAGCAAGGTCTAATGCACGCACTAAAACGGTCTTGAACTCTTCCCACCAAGGTAGGTCTTCCCATTGTGGTACAAATTCTGCTTTTTCTGTGCGGATCTTTGTTACCCTTTGTTCTAGAACTTCTGCTCTGGTGTCAGAGATACCTAAAGACGTTTGCAATTGCTTGAGTACCTCCAGCTCTTTGATGGCAACTTCCTTATCAGTTTGAGAAAGCCAACTGGTACACAGATAGATTAACTCGCGATCGCGCGATGATATTGCATCTAAACCTTCTAAATTACGGGAACTTCGTTGAAGCTCACGCGATACCTCATCAGCTGTCAAACCAAGCTGTAGAGCATTAGCGACAACTTCCATCACTAGCGACTCTTCTTTGGCTAGAGAACCATCAACCCAAGCCATGTTTATTAAAGCATCAAAAACTTTCTGCCGGGTTGATAGCGAAAGGTTCGCAACTAAGCTGTCAATTTTTGTTTTCTGCTCTTGCAGCAACTGATGAGCAACTTTTGTACTTCGCTCCACGTTGGACAAAGCACTTGGATCTAGAATTTCGTCAGCTAATTTTTCAGGCATTATGCCCAATTCAACCACTGCCTGTTTAAGTGTAGTATTATTTTGATAGGCATACTTAACTGATTTAAGACCAGCTTCATAGCCATATATAGTGGCAATTACTGAAGAGATAGATAGCGTGTTTTCAGCTTGGCGGCGTGTTTCTTTTTCATTAATCTTTAACCCACGCAAACATTTTTCAACGAACAGAGGAATGCCACGAGTTAACATCTGGGCTGACTCGCACATATTTTTAATAACAATTGGTTCCCAGACATTCAACTCTAGTTCGCCTCCTTCAACTGCCATTGTCACTGCAACATCATTGCCACAGATTTGGTAGGCAATCTGATTGAGTAACTCCGGCATTGCTGGATTAACCTTACCAGGCATAAATGAAGATCCTGGCTGTACTGCTGGCAATATAATTTCCATCAGCCCTGTCCGATTACCACTAGATAAAATCCGCAAATCGGTTGCCATTTTTGAAAGGGTAATCGCTATTGTTCTGTAAGTGGCAGAAACCTGAGAATACAACCCTCCAAATTGCATTTCAGCATAGATATTTTCGGTTTGCTGCACTTTTAGACCCGTTACCTCTGCCAAATAAGGATAAACCTGATCAACGTAGCCATAACTGACACCTAAACCTGTACCAATGGCAGTACCTCCCAAGGGTAGCTCTAGGCATTTTTCGGCAAGATCCTTTAAGTAATGACTAGCCTCTTTTACACCATAGAGATAGGCACTGAAATTACTACTGACCATAATCGGTACAGCATCTTGCAGACAAGTACGACCTAATTTAACAATGCCTTGGAACTCTTCAATTTTTTCAGCCAAAGCTATTTCTAGTAAATGAACCGTTTTAATTACATCTAAAATATCTAAATGTAGCAGCAATTTCATTGCTGTCGGCAAAACATCATTCGTAGATTGTCCGACATTAATGTGATTATTGGGATGAACAAAATCATATCCTTTGTGTCCAGTGATAATTTCATTCGCCCGATTTGCTAGGACTTCATTGATGTTCATGTGGATGGTGACACCACCTCCACCTTGAATAATATCGCTAGGAAATTGACTGGCATCAATTTTACCAGAAATTACATCGTCGGCAGCCGTACAAATTGCTTCTGACACCACGGGCGATATTTTGCCGATTGATGCATTCGCTTTAGCGCAGGCTTTTTTAATCCAGCACAGGGCGGTGATTAACCGTGGGTATTTTCCCATTGGCATACCCGTTACATCACCAGCAAGCTCTATTCCGCGTATTGTTTGAATCCCGTAATAAAATTCATTGGGAATTTCCATTGTTCCCAATGAATCTTTATCGTATCGCATTCGCTTTTCTGTCGTTTCCATGAGAATATTATCCTTAACAATGCAAAAAAATTATGTTCAAACTTTAGGGACTTCCTACTTCCAATAAGTAAAATAACTAATCTTTTGAAGTGTTTTTAATTTGGAAGTCTCTAATCACATACTTCTGCTATTTACCGTGATAGACAGCTGCGGCAAACAATAATTCCCCGTCTAGTTCGCTAGTTTGTAAACTGCGATCATCAAATAAGCCTACAATTTCAAAATTATATTGCCGAAGTAAGCGTTTTAACTCAGCAGGGAAGTACAAACGATACTGGCAGCAGTCGGTTACTGATTCGCTGTCGGGAAGTTTCCAAACTCGTTCGCGTGTCAGTATCTGTTGGTGACGCGAATATTGATAACTAGCCGTTGCTTGAGCGTAGAAGCTATCAATGTCAATTTCAAAGAAATCACGAAAAGTTTTACCAATTAAACGGCCACCATTCAACATTTCTAATATCAGCAATGTGTTTGGTTGTGCATGTGCTTGGCAAGTTTCTAGAGTTTTAGCCAAATCCTCCTCTGTCCAGGCATAATTTAGCACCCATCCGAGAGCGAGAATAGTATCGAAAGTTCGCCCTAAACGGAATGAACGCATATCGCCGACATGAAAACTCAGATTGGGATAATTTGATTTGGCATAGTCAATCATCCCAGGTAAATAATCTATACCAACACAATCAGAACAAAGTGCTGAGAGATACTGTAAATCTCGTCCCGTACCACATCCAATATCTAGAATTGATGTTGGTAGACGCTTCAGGTAACGTTCAATTATCTCCTTAACAACCCCATAATTGTCACTTTTATATACTTGTTCATAAAGTGCAGGTTGGCGATACAACATATTCTGAATAAACTCAGTCTGATTCTGTTGATTCATCATTTTCAAAAATGGCGTTAGATATTTATCAAGATCGTTAAGTTAGTCTAAGCTCGACTACAAAATTTAGGCGATCGCCTAAATTTTGCTTACATTATTGGCGTCATAATCTTACAGCGATCGCCTTGCTCAACGCATCGTATATCTGTCCTATTTTTGACTAGGATCAATGACCTAGTAGAATATACCATATTGAAATCATACTTAAATTTTGTTAAAATAGCACAAGTGGCCGATGCGCTCAACAAGATAATCGGCATATAATCATTTACCCAAGTAATTGAGTTCAACAATAAAAGATTGAGTTAAAAGAAATAATCTAAGGCTAGATAGGCTTTTTGGCGTTTTCTACGTCAAGCTGACCTAATTTAAGACTTCAGGAAAATTTTGTTTCTTATGCAAGTTTTTGAATTAATTCTTCAATGGTTGGTCAATTTATCAATTGTGATCGTTGCGATCGCTGTCTATCTCAATATCAACAAAATTTGGAGCCGCAAGCACGAACCCGCCGTGGCTGAAAGTATTTCAGTTAGCGGTAGATCCATATCAATACTGGTTTCTTTACCGTTCATCCTCAACTTCATTTTTAAGGCAAATGTGCCTTCTGTGCTTTCTTACTTAATCCTGTTCAGCAACGATATTATTCTTTTCCTAACAGGAATTGGATTTTGGGTTCGAGATGGTAAACGTACTAGTATTTGGCAAAAACTTTGGCGATCGCTACGACAGGAGAAAAAAGAAGCAGGTAACTTGATTAAAGCAATCGCCAAACCCACTGGTGAAGAACAATTACTAGAGATTTTGCATCGTTTAGCTTGGCTAGACGGCAGTTTGAGTGAGCAAGAACGCCACTACATCGAAACCTTTACAGAATCTTGGGAAATCAACACAAAAGATATCTTAATGCATCAACCTCCTGAAACGGGGGTAGAGAGTTTTCAGTATTTGCGTCAAGCAGTGAAGGAATACTTAAACCTAGAACCACCAATAGAACAGGTTCAAATGTTTAATGACTTGGTTAAGACTCTCATCTCAGCAGACAAGGTGATTACGTCAGAAGAAGAGTTGATTGCCGAGGAAATGGCCGCAATAGTCAACCAATACATCAGTCAAGGAGCATCTAACTATTTTGGTGTCATTGTTCATCCTCGTAACTTAGAACAGAAAGATTCAGTTCGCAACGCTTTACCAGAAGCTCAGGCGGAATTTTTACTCGGTGGCCATGCTTTTCTGGCCGGAACGTTCCATACTCGTCGCTATGCTGAAGTTATGAGTGAATCTTACCGTCAACAGGGATGGTTCACGGTTGTGTATGAATATGCTGTACCGAAGTGAGACGGGATTATGAAAACTATTGAATCTATTATTGAAGGTTTAGTTTACATAGCTGTGATCACTACTGCGATTATGGTTTATTTAAACATTAATAAAGTTTGGAGCCGTAAACACGAACCCATCGTTGCCGAGAGTGTCTCAGTGGGGGCTAGAATCCTCGCCGTTGCTTTTATCATCCCGTTTTTAATGAGTTCTTTGGTCAAACTCGATTTAGGTAGTGCAGCTAATTATCTGCTTATGGGGGTCAACGATGGCGTGTTTCTCCTGATTGGCATTGGGGTGTGGGTGAAAGGTGGCAAACGCACAAGCTTTTGGCGAAAGTTTTTCCGGTCTCTACGACAAGAACAGAATGAAATAGGCAATCTAGTTAAAGACTTGACCAAGCCAACTGGAGAAGAACAGTTACTGGGAATTTTGCACCGTTTAGCCTGGTTAGATGATCGCCTGGATGAACGGGAGCGTCAGTATATTGAAACCTTTGCGAAAGCTTGGAACATCGATACTAAAGATATTCTTAACTATCAACCGCCAGAAAAAGGCATTGACAAGTTTCAATATTTGCTTCAGTCCGTTACCGAATACTTGAGATTAGAACCTCCAAAAGAACAGGTTGCACTGTTTGGTGATTTAGTCCAATCTTTGATCGCTGCGGATAACGAAATCACGCCGGATGAGGATTTGATTGCAGAAGAATTAACAGCTATGACTAATCAGTATATCGGCCAAGAAAGCGGTTTTTGGTTCGGGGTGATTGTACATCCAGAACAGGATCAAGAAAGTACGGTTGTAGCTGAATTATCAGCAGCACAAGAAGATTATTCGCTGGGCGATCGCGCCTTTTTAGTTGGAACATTCCATACCCGCCGCTACGCTGAAATCATTAGTCAGTCCTACCGTGAGCGAGGATGGTTTACCTTTGTGCATGACTATGCAGTCCCACAATCCAATACCTCCGCCCAAAAAGCAGGATGAATCAAATTAGAAAATTGCAAACTAGGCGATTGCGTTAGCAGTCAAATATATCAAGATGTTTTGCAATACCTCAAGACTCAAAATTTGACTACCATTAACATAAATTCAGCAAATTTATTTGATACCAATTCAAAAAATGTTGGTGTCAGATAGGGCATTAAAAATGAAATTGTAGCCAGTCCGGGAAGCAGCCTCTTCAGGTGTTAGTTGAGCAATAGGCGATTGATTTTTTCTGGGTATTAAACTCCGACCGATGACTTGTTTTTTAAATAAGTAAATACAGATTTATCACCAATATCAGGAGGAATTGCTTGCACTGCTTTACGGGCAGCAAATACCAAAAATAAAATTGCCCATCCTCCTAACAAAAATTGTTCGGCTGGAGTAGGTAAAATACCTAACAAATGCCCTAATAATAGCAGAGGGACTATGACAGTTAACACTTTAGTTTCAGCGCGATTAAAGCAAAAAGCTTCTTTAAAATAAATCCCCGTCAAAGCAACGAAGGTAAACCCAACACCAAATAAAGTTAGTGGTTGATTGTAGACGGTGATAGCAAAAGGTTCACTGTCATAATGCCCTATTACAAATGCGGAAATGCTACCAATCAACCAAAAAGCTTGCAATAGTCTGTGCAACGATGCCATGTAAATATGTATTGTTAATAAACTCACACCAAGAGCCAGGCAGAAACAAGTATATAAAGGAGTAACAGCCTGGATAACAATGGGATTGTTGTTGAATAATACTAAAGCACTGCCGATCGCAAAACTCAATGCCGCTACCATTAACCCAGCGCGATAGATAATTACACCTGTGCGATCGCTCTGAGTAATTGTAAACTCCCCAAACTGACCTTGATAAACTTCTGGTGTAGATACTGTTGATGTAGTCATATAAATATCACAGTAGAATTGCAATTTTTCAGTAAACAGCTCAGGTAATTAGCTGATAGGCCAATTGTACTATTTTCGACTATAGATAACTATGCCAAAGCATTCTGATTTTTATGCAAAAATAATACTTCTAATTGATCATAAAAATTGATGTGCATCTGTAAATGTGCATTACCACCATTAACGGCAATTTCTACCCAGCCATGACTCCCAACTAAAGCAATAGCATCTCCAAACGGAACATCACTGTAAGTTTCACACCCTGGAATCATTACACCTGAGATTTGTACACACCATTTTTTAGCTTGCACATAACTCTCTGGAATATTACTCACTAAGTTACCAAAGTGATCTATATATTGAATGCAACCCGCGACACCAGTTTTTGTTTGATTACACTGCTTAACATTAAGTTTTACTAAGGATCGTGGATCAATTTCTTGTCCTAGCTGTTGTATTGAGACACCACTGGCAAGATGAGCAGCTACAGGTGCAAAAATATCTCTACCGTGAAAAGTCTTGCTAGGCTGGGAAGTTCTCCAATATTGAGAATTAGTGAGTTCAACAGATGTAATTGCAGGATTTTGAGCTAATACACCACTAAATATGCCATTATCTGGCCCTACCAAAAAACCACCAGCAAATTTTACGGCGATCGCCTTTCTTTGACTACCCACCCCCGGATCTACAACGCCTAGATGTACTGTCCCCTGCGGGAAATAGGGATAAGCATTCATCAAACAAAATCTAGCAACAGCAATATCTTGGGCTGGAACTTGGTGCATCAAGTCCACCACCTGCAATTTAGGGTTGACTTGGGCAATTACCCCTTTCATTACAGCCACATAAACATCGCGATCGCCAAAATCGCTTAATAGGGTCACAAGTGCATGATTTACATGATGTTCCAACATCATAATTTAAGTTAATGTATATTAAGTTGAAAGTTTCTGTAACAACGGCTACTAAATTTTATGCTATGTTAGGGATAACAAATATAGAGAAGAAAATTAAAGGGTTTAACTACTATGAGCCAAAATAGACTCAGAGCAGTGAGTGCTGCCAAAGAACTACACAAACAAAATATTCAAAGAAACATCGAGCATCGCTTAGAAGTAGCTAAAGCTCATGGTGATCAAAGGCTAATTCGGCAACTAGAAGCAGAAATGAGACATTTTAGCTAAGTCTAGTTTTCTTTTCATTGTTAATAAGTGTTGTTGTGTGTAATCCCGCCTAGGCGGGTTTTTTATTATTAGGGACTGGCATCTGTCCGTTGGCTTATTTTGAGATAATTACCTCTCAAAATGGCAAAATGAGCAAACGGACAGTGAAAATATCCCCTAGTCTTATTTAGCCTGGGTAGAGACTGTTAACACCTGCGGTGGTGTCGCATCTGGGGGATAGAGAAAATCTACTTCTACTAATCGGCGATCGCCTGTTTTCATGTTTAATACAGCTAATGCTTCCCCTGGTTGCCCTCTCCTCTGCACTAAATGGATAAAATTAGTCTTAGGCTGGCCATTATCGTCTCTATGTCGTATCCGCACACTTCCCCTAAAAAAGACTTGACGGGCTGGAGTAGTAAAAAAGCGTAGTCCGGGTTGTGTAAGTCGGTCTTCTTTAAGTGGGGTTTGTATTGATACAGTAACAGTCTGAGAACTAGGAGTATTGTTATACAAGGGTAACTTCAAACTATATTGAAGACCGTAATTCCCATGTGCGCGATAAGCGGTGTCAGGGTAACGTACCAAAAGCGGCGCACTTTGAATTTGCTCTGTTCCTAAAGTCCCACCATGCAGGGTACTAAGACCATAAGAAAATGCTTGTCCTGGTTGGGGAATAGTTAAATACTTGGCTTTGAGACTATCAACAATAAAGGCTCGCCATTGCGCCCCACGCGCTACCCCAGCCACCCGGCCATAAATACGTGGCTTACCAGTTTCTTCTAAGGGTGTGGGTACTTTATCCCTGGGACTAGATACATCACTATTATTTAATAAGTTTTGCCACTCTTCCACGGTCGGCGCACGTTCACTACCATCAGCATTAGTCTGAGCAAACATAGCCAAACTAGCTGCATAGACTGTACCATTACTCCGCAGTCGTGCCAAAGTTGAGCGACCATTCAGGGGTGGTGTGAGTCCTTTCACGGGAATCGGCTGATTGAGTAGCATTCGACTTTCCCCTGGTGAAATCACAATTTGGTCAGGGAAAATATCTTGTCGCCGTCCTCTGAGGACATCTAGCATAACGCGATCGCCTGGCCCAGCGAACACATTACCCAATAAATTTGGACTAAACGCCGGTAACTGAATAAACGGTGCATCCGGTTGACTTAAATAACTTGCTCCTTGCAACACATTGACTGTTACTGCTTCAGCCGTGGGGTTATGTAAAATTATCCCTAAATATAATGAGCGTAAATCCTCCGGCGGATCAGCTTTGGCGACGTGGTGAGCAAACACATCAAATCTACCGCGAAAGGGAAAATTCAAATGGGCTGATGGTACTTTTTTTCCCTCTGCGGGAAAGGTAGAAAGTAAAATCCCCTCTTTTAAAACCAATTCGGGGCTATTGCTATTAAATGTTGGTACTGCATCCAATTGTCCTGGTAACGGGCGCACTTGTTGCGGTTGTACCACTTCTTCCGATGGTGGTGCAGCAGGAGTAGATTGAGCGACGAGTAAGCTTAGTAATAAATCCAACATAGCTTGAAAATATTCACCTCCACATATCAAATTATTGGAATTGCGATCGCCTCTGAAGGGCGCGCAACCGTACCAGCAATTCTGCCATCACAAACGGTTTGACTATACTGAGTGAAGTTGTGCGGCGGCAAGCCACCTTTGCATCCACACTCAGGACTTTCGGCAGTCCGCTCCGACCGGGTTGTTATGCGGCAGCTTTACTCACCACGCTACTGCTTGTAGACTCTCCACTTCTTGAAAATGAGCATCGCGTGTTACTAGAATCAGAGCGTGTTGCAGTGCAAGAGATGCAATCCAGACATCGTTCTCAGGTAACGGACGACCCTTGAGCCTTAACTTGTTTTTGACCTCACCGTATTGCCGTGCGGTTTCAGCGTCACATCCCAATATCGTGCTGCTAGCAACTAGCTCATCAACTCTGGCCAAATTTGCTTCAACTCGTCCTGACTTTCTGGCTCCATAACACAACTCACCAATCACAAAACTTGGAATGAAAACTTCGTTGGCTTGAGCAAGATTGCTTTTGACCATCGCTTCATCTGCAAAAAGAGCAATAATGATGTTGGTATCAAGCAAATACTTACCACTCATCGACATCTACCCGTTCACAATCCTGCTCGATCGCCTCACGCATTACCTGGAGATCGTCCGGAGGGATTGAACCTGCAAAACGTAGCAATTGCTGCCCTGGAGTTCCTCGAACTTCAGCTTTTACTAACGCTTGAGTAAATTCAAGCACTCGTTGTTGCAAGTGCTGCGGCATTATTTCTAGCCGTTTGATCACTTCATTGATAATGGAAACACTCATTCTCTCCTCCTTTTCTTAAGGTCGTAGATAATCGCTGCGATTGCTGCGCCAACTCCATCTACTTTATCAGGGCTTACGCAAAAACTCTCTCAAACCCTTATTCCTCTGTGTCACAAAATGGAATTGAGCGCATCATAGCTAATGACCAAGCGTTGGATCAACTGATTTATTAAGAACTCCTAGAATTGCGCTTTCTGCGGCTTTACGAGTATACGAGCGACAGACAACATTCGCATTTTTCATATATGCTTATTGAGTTCCATTCTGGCAGCCAGTTTAATTATCAGTGCGCCCACTGTTGTATTTGCTCACGTTGGACATGGTGATGAATTTCAGGCAACAGGTGGCATTAATCGCGTGAAAGTCAATCCCCAAACCAATCAACTGTTAGGTATTGTGGTGACACCGATCGCCTCCTCTGCGAAATCTGGATCTGCTGTGATGATTCCGGTGACGGCATTAGTTCTGGAGTTTAGACTAAGCAATGCAAGATAACACAGCAGGGCTGAGTGAATCG
>NZ_CAWUDL010000049.1:0-48385 GCF_963920945.1 Anabaena sp. CCY 9402-a | reverse complement strand
TCTGTCGCCATGAGCAGGGATGGGCAGACGATTGTCAGTGGAGGTAAAGACGGTATGGTGCGGTTGTGGAATCTCCAAGGTCTGCCCTTGGCTGCACCCTTCCGTGGTCATCAAGGTAGGGTCTATTCTATCGCCATCAGCAGGGATGGGCAGACGATTGTCAGTGGGGGTGAAGATATCACAGTGCGGTTGTGGAATCTCCAAGGTCTGCCCTTGGCTGAACCCTTCCGTGGTCATCAGGGTGAGGTCTATTGTGTCGGCATTAGCGCGGATGGGCAGACGATTGTCAGTAGGGATGGTGACGGCACAGTGCAGTTGTGGGATGGAGACTGGCGTGCGTGGTTGCAAGTTTGCTGCGATAAGTTGCGTTATCATCCCATCTTCACAAATCCGCAAACTGAGGAGGCAAAAGCCGCTTGCGAAGTCTGCCGTAAATATGTTTGGAGTCAAGAAGCAGATAAAACCAGCAAGTAAGAAGAAATTAACACGAAACATGAAGTTCTAACCTGCAACGTTGAGCCTTAGAACTGTAAGTTTCGAGATAAAAACACTAAACTCCGAGTTCGGAAATCGAAACTTCAAGCTTGGAACTCGACATTTCAAGTTCAGAACACGAAACTTTGTGCTTGGAACTCGGAACACCAAGCTGAGAACATGGAACTTCGAGCTTTGAGGTGCAATTATAATGAGTGAAAAGCGATCGCCCAGTGTAGCGTTACTTCGGATTATCTTCTATTTGAGTTTCTTGCTCATATTTTGCGATCGCTTCTTCAATGATTTTGCTTGGGAATTACCTGAATCAGTCCAGTTTGAAAGATTGCATCATAAGTGATAATGGGTAAACTTTCGAGTTCCGCTTGAGCCATAATCATGCGATCAAAAGGATCTCGATGGACAATTGGTAGGCTTCCGGCTCTGATTGCATGGGCTGAAGTGATGGCAAGTTCCACAAATCTTGCCTGATGTAATATCTGTGAATATTGCTCAACGAGTTGTTTTGCTTCTGATAATTTACCAATGCGGTATTTGGTGGCAATTTCCCAAGGGGATGCACTGCTAACGAAAATGCGATTATCGGGATTGCGAATGATATTTCGGCAGTCTGTATCGAGTTTTGGATCATCAAAGAGCCACCATAATAGGATATGTGTATCAATCAGGTAGCTCATTCCCATTGCTGAAGTTCCTCTTCTGGTAATGGCTCAAAAAAAGCATCGCTGAGTTTTCCAGCTAGTATTCCTGGGGTGCGGGGCTGGGCAGCTTCTCGATCTAAACCTAAGCGAAAGTGGTGAACTATATCATAAATTTCTGCAAGTTTTTCTTCGGGGATTTCTTGCAGTTCTTGGACAATTTTCTGAATCAGCATAAGTCAAACCCTCGGTATTTTGTGTTTAATTGAACGATAACGTTTAGCAAGTTCTCGTAGATCCTTTTTAAAACGAGGAGTAAGAGCGATTTGAATCGCTGGTGGTTCACTCTGCATCAATACCTTCCCACATTTCTGAGAGGGGTATAGTTTGTCCACTCAATGCCTCTTTTATGCCTTGGTGAATGCCTTCAATTACTATTTCAGTGGGTGTTTCCTCAGCCGATGAATCTCTCTCTAAATTTATGCGAAAGCTATGAATTAGCTCATAAATTTCTGCTAATTTATCTTCGGGAATATCTCGCAGTTCTTGGATAATTTTATCAATCAACATAAATCAAATTCTCTGTTTGTTGCTGATTAATTATCAATAAGTTCGGCGTGGCTTTTAGCTTCATTTATTATCGCTCATCTTCACTGTATTGAGATAAAAACAGGAATTTTTGAGATGGGAACACCAATATCCGAGATTTGATCTGCAATCATGGTGTGTAAAGAGCGATCGCTGCCATAATTACTAATGTAGCTGTGAATATTTTAAACTGAACTAATTCTTAAGCAGTCGATGATGACACAAATCACATTTAAGGTGGACGCATTTTGGGATTCTGAAGCTGAAGTCTGGGTCGCCACTAGTGATGATGTGCCTGGATTGGTGACAGAAGCTTCTACGATAGAGATTCTGGCGCAAAAACTGCGGGTAATCATTCCAGAACTCTTGATTTTGAATCAAGTGCTGATCAGCAAATCATATAGCGGTTTGCAGTTGAGTCCAATACAGACCTAACCCCCAACCCCTTCCCTTGTGGGAAGGGGAGTAAGTTTCAAAGCCTCTCTCCTTGTAGGAGAGAGGTTTGGAGAGAGGTCAGAGTATATTGCATATAAATGAGAATCGCTATAAATGCGATCGCCTGCATATCCCTGATTTGATATACCAAAACAGCTTTGAATGGTAGATTATTGATGCTGACCTATGAATAAATCTATCAAAGCTATAGAGCCAGAATTATTATGAAATTTCTACACCGTCCTGATCTATATGGCTGGTCTCATTTCAACCCGGCGAGAAATATTGATTTCAATGGGATTGCCTGGATTCGTCCCGGTGGTAACATCTTGATTGATCCTGTGGCTCTATCAAATCATGATTGGAATCACTTAGAATCCTTGGGTGGTGTGGATTGGATTATCATCACCAACTCAGACCATATTCGGTCAGCTAAGGAAATCGCTGATCAAACCTATGCGAAGATAGCCGCGCCTATGGGAGAAAAAGAGTCTTTTCCCTTAATGTGCGATCGCTGGTTAGCTGATGGTGATGAGTTTGTCCCCGGACTAAAGGTGCTGGAAATGCAAGGTTCTAAAACTCCGGGAGAGTTGGTACTGTTACTAGAAGAAACTACCTTGATTACCGGGGATTTGGTGCGAGCCTACAAAGCTGGTAGTTTAGGTATCCTACCCTATGACAAGCTGCTGAATAAAGCCGAGGCTGTGGCTTCAGTTCGCAGATTAGCAGCCTTGGAGAAAGTAGAAACTGTATTAGTCGGTGATGGTTGGTCAGTGTTTAGAGATGGACGCGATCGCTTAAAGGAACTAGTGGCGACTTTGGGATAAATTGGAGGCTAGCCTGATTTTGATAAGCTCTGTGATAGATTGAGATTTTAGATAGCTGAAAAGACTGCAATGACCTCTCAAATAACTTACCCTCACATAGAAAAGCCAGAGAGTCAGCCTGCTTACTTACAAAGACTTCCTCGTATCCGAGTCGCTCAAATTGTCATGGATTATTTAGCGTATGGCTGGTCAGTGGAGGAGATATGCCGTCAACATCCTTATTTACACCCGGCTGAAGCCTACGCAGCAATGGGGTATTATTTTGACCATCAAGAGGAAATTGACAGCGAAATTAGTGCTGAATGGGAACAAGCACAGCAATCTAAAGTTCAGGCTACAGCCTCTCCTTTTGTTGTGCGAATGAAAGCTAAGGGACTTTTATAGTGACAGTTCAGCTATACATGGATGTTCATGTTCCCCAAGCCATAACTGATCAACTCCGTCGCCGTGGTGTAGATGTTATCACGGCAATTGAGGATAACGCAGATGAATTACCCGATGATGAACTTTTAGAACGTGTTCGACTGCTAGGAAAGGTAATTTTCACTCAAGATATTCGTTTCAAAGCAATGGCTGAAGAGTGGCAACGCCAAGGCAAACCATTTACGGGGCTAATTTTTGGACATCAGTTGGGAGGTACAATTGGGCAGTACGTCAAAGATTTAGAGCTAATTTCACAGGTTTCTGAGCCGGATGAGTGGTTGAATACGGTTGAATACTTACCCTTGCAATAACTAAAAACCTGATTTTGCGTGTTTCGAGATGGCCGCGATCGCTTAAAGGAACTAGTGGCGACGTTGTCAGCTTGATATAATATCGCCCACATCCTAAATCTGATTTTGATCTGTGGACGAAGTAAAATTACTTAGAATGCTTCTTGGATTTGTGTTTAAATTTACTAGAAATAGCTTTTTTTGATTCCCAAAGACCAACCGCCAGTATTCCTAACATCAATGAGGGTTCAGGAATGGGATAAACTCGGCGAAACTTAATAGGTGTATCAACTTCTAAAACACCTTGAGCGTTGAAAATCTGATCTAAAGAATCGATCCGATCCGCCCAGACAGTGACATTAGAAACCACTCTCAACCCAAAACCTGCTGGACAGCCATTAGGTTCGTTACTACCTTTGTAATAGTCAGTCTCTTGCCAAATAAGGTTCAAGTCACAACTGGTTATTGGCAAATTACTAGTTGGTATTTTTCGCGTAGACTGAGGTGCGTTACATAAACCTCGCACAAAAGTATTGTCTAAGATTCCTCTGGGTATGATTCTATTCTTTTTAAGGGACTTATCATTATTAATACTCGCTTTTTTATCTTCTCTGTTTATTTTCCTATAAAATTTATTTTAAAGATAGGTCTATTGTTGCGGCTTCTTTCATTATGTTGATGATGTTTTACGGTTTTTGACACAACTGGATGTTCCGTTTACCAATAATCAAGCAGAACGTGACTTGCGGATGATGAAGTGTAAGCAGAAAATTTCCGGTGGTTTTCGCTCCTTCGATTTTGCGGTTTCATTTGCCAATATTCGTTCTTTTCTTTCCACTGCATCTAAGCGTGGTCTTAATCTATTGGAAGTTATTACTGATGCGTTACTTGGTAATGTCTCTGTTTTCCTTTCCTCAAATCCTAGTAGCTAGGCAGTTACATTTACTACAATATCTTCAACTCAAAGTATGCTAGAAAATGATTACTTCTAATCGCTATTGCTTAATTTAGATTCATAAATCTCAAAAAGCAATTATTCAGGTAAAACTCAATTTGTTGCTATCTGAGCTTCTTGATAAATTATCTCTTGGAATTGAATCACATCTTTTTGCGGGTCAGAGATGCTAACTTTTACACATACCTGTTCCCCCAGGTTGACTGAACGTTTGAAGATCATTGGTAACTGTAAACCCAAGTCTTCTATCAGGATGAGTGCTAAGTTACTGTCTTCCCGTAGCCACATTAAAACTGTGACTGGCCAAATCTGCTCTGGATGACGGCGTAAATACTCTAATGCCCAGTATCTATTGGTTTGCCGTTCTACCATTGTCACCTCTTGGGTGGTGCTGGTGACAGTCATCATCACTTCTTTGAGTTGTTCGGCACTAAAGGGCAGAACTTCCCCCCGCAGGTGGGCTTTAAGTTGAAAGTGAGTCAGCAAATCACTATAACGACGAATGGGAGAAGTTGCTTGAGTATAAGTATTCAAGCCTAAACCAGCGTGACGCACAGGAGTAATACTCATTTCACTCTTGGGCATACAACGCCGCATCGCACAGGAACGGACAAATCCTGCCGGTAGCAAGAGTAATTCTTCGTCTGGGGGTAATTCTGGCTGTGGCTGACCGCGAAAGGGTAAGGGAATGTTGTGTTCTTGACCGTAACGGGCTGCAACTTCTCCAGCCAGAATCATCATTTCTGCTACTAAATGCCGCGATAGGGAATCATCTAAGATGTCGATACTAATATCGTCATCTTTAACTTTAATCATCGCCTCTGGCATATTAATGCTGATTGCACCTTGATTGTAACGCCAAACTTTCCGCTTCTTTGCCCAAGTGGCGATCGCCGCAATTTCTGGTTCTGCTTGTACTCCTAATTGCAACATCTCATCTACATCTTCGTAGGTGAGGCGGTAGGTAGGTTTAATTAAACTGGGATGAATGGTGTAATCTTCTACTCCACCATGAGCATCTAAAATAATCCCAAAGCTCAAAGCACAACAGACTTTTCCCTGTACCAAACTCATTGGCCCAGTTGCCAATACCTCTGGAAACATGGGAACCATGCCAGTAGGTAAATATACGGTACTACCCCGTTTTCTCGCTTCTAGGTCTAAGTCATCTTCTGGTGCTAACCAACGGGTGGGGTCGGCAATATGCACCCACAGTCTTTCTCTGCCATCTGATACTTGTTCCCAACTCAGTCCATCGTCGATTTCAGTGGTGCTTTCATCATCTATTGTGTAGACCTTCAGATGGGTCAAATCAAGGCGATTTGTATCTGAGTCTGTTGGCAGATCATCCAAACGCTGTTGCGCCACTTCTAATACCTTGCTAGGAAACTGGACGGGAATCGCAGAACGACGCAGGAATAAATTCTCAGTCGCACTCCACCACCCCAAATCTACCAATAATTGAAATGCTCCTTGGGGGGTTGCAGGTCGCCCCAGCATATTCATTGTTTCTAAAACTGGGGCTGGTGGGGGATAGGCACGGGCTAGGGAATCATAGTTGACTCCCACCCTGACAATATCCGCCAACAGTGCTGCGTACTTTTCTAAAGCTTCTAAACGTTGGCGGTCATGTCGTTGCCACTCGACGGCTTCACCTTGCAGTGCTTGTTCTACTCGGACTAAAAATTCCTGCTGTCCCCTAGCTTTGAGGGCTTCTACTTCTATTTGGTGTTTGCGTTCTGCTACTTGCGCCGTCGTTCTCGGCTCGTAAGCATCACCTTTTTGCTTGAAATAGAGTTTGTCATCTGATAGTAGGCAATGGGCAGCGTAACAAGAGGCTGATTCTGATTCGGAAAACAGCAGATTAGCCATTTGGGATGGTGTGACTGTTTCCCCATCTTCTACCAACAATTCCCAAGCCACTTCCAAGCTAGAGGGGTCTAAATAAGGCTTGACCTCTTCTAAAAAGGCTGGAATTTCCGATGACTTGTAAGTTTTACCGTTAACTGTATATGTAATTTGTCTAGGCGCGAGGCTGTGGGATTGACCGCGTTCATCTACCACAAACCAACGGGTCTTTCCGTCTGGACGGTCTATCACGCCCAAACGGCGATCGCCTTGAACCCTAAATTCAACTAGCGTCCCCTTCTCCACAACTCTCGCTATTATTATTGGTTAACAAATAAGTTTTAGATTTTGGAGTTGAATAATTGCTACTTAACCCAAAATCTCATGATTTTAACTGTAGAACAAGATTTTATCACTGACTGAGATTTTAGATTGTGGACTCAGACAATCTAAAGCTACATATCACCATTTATGTAGCTTTTCCCGCTCATCCAAAATCTAAAATTCTCGCCACTGACTCAAAAAATTAGGCTTCCGCATTAATAAATGGCAACAATGCCACAATCCGCGCCCTTTTAATCGCTAATGTCAATTCTCGCTGCTGTTGACAAGTCAATCCCGTGATCCGACGTGGCAATATCTTACCGCGCTCAGTTACAAACTTCCGCAATAAGTCAACATCTTTGTAATCAATTGGTTCTCCAGGCTTAATTGGAGACAAACGCCGACGATAATAACTCATCTTTACTTGATTTCCTTGTGAACGGTATGTTTATTGCAGTGGGTGCAGAACTTAGCAAGTTCTAAGCGGTTGGTAGTGTTACGACGGTTCTTAGTTGTTGTATACCGTGAAACACCAGGGGATCTTTTGTCTGGATTTGTCCGACACTCAGTGCATTCTAGTGTCACTATGATGCGGACACCTTTACTTTTAGCCATAATCTTACAAACAATAAAGCCTGAAGAGAATTAACACAAATAACTATCTTCTCACATTTCGGCGCAAAGTTCCAACTAATCGTTTAATTTTTAAGTCTAACGAGTAGCCCCGACGCGACGAAACAATGAAAGTTCCAGCATAACGGTCGTGCAAAGCTTGGCGCATCTGGGTATCAGATAACGCTGCACTACAGTCAATTGCTAGGGGAATCACTAGCAGTATAGCAGTGGGATTGGCACTAATATTGCCCAAGGCAACAGATACCAAAATTGCCCCAAAGCAAATTATAGCTTCTCTTTTAAATAGTGCTAGCAATTGGGGAATTCTGCCGACAACTTGTCCGTCTTCTACTTCTAGCACTTTTAAGTCAAACGCCCACCGCCCTAAACTTTGCCCTTTGTTGTTGAATACCACTAGTACCCGCAAAATTAGCCAACCGAAGATAAACACTAAAATTTGGATGAATTGAATACTACCTTGATTACTTCCCAATAGAGAACTGACTAGCCAGACAACGAGAAAATCCAATCCCAAGGCCATACCGCGCCGATTAATCTCAGCTTTGGGATAGTGTTTTTGAGGAACTCGTTCGATAGTCATAGAGATTGGGGATTGGGTATTAGAGGGTAATTTTAAAGTTTGTAGTAAGAACTTTAGTTCTTATTCTGCGCTGTTTTAAAGCACCCTAGGATTTAATGTTTACTTGATAAATCATAAGCAAAAAAATTGTAGGTTGGGTTAAGCGCAGCGCAACCCAACATTGATCTCGGATAACCAATATGGATCTTGGTGTTGGGTTTCCTTCCGTCAAACGCCACTCGCCCCAAGCCGGGAGACCCGTCCAAGGCGGTGGCTTCCCAACCTACATATAATGCACAAAATTAGGCGTGTTAATCCATTTACGATTGAATGTTGACTAAAATCAATAATTTGAGGCGATCGCTATGTTATCAGTCAGGGATGCAGCAGATATTATTTTTAATTTAGTTCAACCACTAGATAGCCAACAAGATACAGAGGTTGTAGATTTATTTGCCGCCAATGGGCGCATTTTAGCAACGCCTGTCACCAGTCCTCTGGATTTTCCTCATTGGGATAATTCGGCGATGGATGGCTACGCGGTACGTTATGAAGATGTCCAAAATGCTAACGCCGAACAACCAGTA
This sequence comes from Anabaena sp. CCY 9402-a, assembly GCF_963920945.1. Classification (NCBI taxonomy): domain Bacteria; kingdom Bacillati; phylum Cyanobacteriota; class Cyanophyceae; order Nostocales; family Nostocaceae; genus Anabaena; species Anabaena sp. CCY 9402-a. The sequence continues at coordinate 39,783 of NZ_CAWUDL010000049.1, read as the reverse complement.
AAGTTAGAAATTATTGCAGAAATTCCCGCAGGCTATCAACCAAAGTCTACCCTAAAACCAGGACAAGCCGCGCGAATTTTTACCGGGGCAGTAATGCCCAAGGGTGCGGATACTGTAGTCATGCAAGAGAAGACGCGCCGGGAAGATAACTGTGTTTTGGTTCTCACTGCATCCCAACCAGGGGAATTTGTCAGACGCAAAGCCGCTTATTACCAATCAGGTACACAATTATTACCAGCCGGGATTAGGTTAAATGCGGCGGAAATTGCCGTGTTAGCAGCAGCCCAGTGTCCGCAAGTCAGGATTTACCGTCGTCCTCGTGTGGCAATTTTTTCTACAGGGGATGAATTGGTGACAGTTAATCAACCTTTACAACCAGGACAAATTGTTGATTCTAATCAGTATGCTTTAGCTGCTTTAGTGCGACAAATGGGGGCAGAACCGATATTATTAGGCATTGTTAAGGATAACCCAGCAGCTTTAGAAGCAACAATTCAGCAAGCTATCGCTAACGCCGATATAGTGATTTCTTCTGGTGGTGTTTCTGTGGGAGATTATGACTACGTTGATAAAATTCTGGATTCATTGGGTGCGACAATTCATATCCGTTCTGTAGCCATGCGCCCAGGAAAACCCCTCACAGTCGCCACTTTCTCCCAGTTCCCTATATATTTCGGTTTACCAGGAAATCCGGCGGCGGTGTTGGTGACTTTCTGGCGATTTGTGCAACCAGTCATCAAGAAACTGGGGGGACTGGCTGGGGGTTGGGAAGCAGAATTAGTGAAAGTGCGATCGCATGATGAATTGCGATCGGACGGGAAGCGGGAAACTTATATTTGGGGACGGTTGTGTTTAATTGATGGAGTTTATGAATTTCACCAAGCTGGTGGTAGTCATAGTTCTGGGAATTTAATTAATTTGGCTCAAACTAATGCTTTGGCTGTGCTGCCGGTAGGTCAAAGATTAATTTTACCGGGGGAAGAGGTGCGAGTTTTACAAATATTCGGATGATTTATTCACGCAGTAGACGCTTTGCGGCTTCCCGCAGGGTGGCGCGGAGGCGCAGAGAGAGAAAAGAGAGAAAAGAGCGTTTTGGATTATTTTCTTGTGTAACGATGTTTGACTCCGATGGGGAAGTATTCGCGATCGCCCATTGGTGCTAATGTGATTTGGGGTGTTTGGTATTCTTTGGGGACGTAGTTGGCAAATTCGCCGTTAAGTCGCAACAATTGGGTGAGAATTGAGGTTGCTATGGTTTGGCGTTTGTCTTCAGAACCTTCAACATCTGTTGCTAATTCTACAACTACAGATAAAAAGCGGTTTTTGTCGGTGTCTTCTTTTACCTGCAAGACGAATTTACCTGTCACCCACTCTTTAATGACTGGTTGTTCTAATCCTACTGTCACATTTTCGGGGTAAATATTTGCGCCAAAATAGGAGACTGTAAAGTTAGATCGTCCGAAGACGTAGACGAAGGGTAGTTGATGAATACCTCTAGGTGGTTGCTGGGTGTGAGGAGTAAGATTTTCCAGTGGGTTAAATCCCCAATCGGCTAAGAACTGGAGCATGGCATCATAACTAATGATTCCGCCAGTGTCTAAGATGTTGTACCGTATTAGGGGAATACCGTTATTTCCAGAAAACAATAATTGCCCGTTCTGGACTTCAAAAAAGCGGCTAACCGGGTCATACTGCACTAGTGTAGGTAAACGTGATTCCCCAAATAAAGCTTTTGCAGCTTCGGGATTTTGTGCTAAAAAGCGGCGAATGCAAATACTTAATGGTGTCTCATTGCCCAACACCCCTGCATCAGCTGTACCGTAAAGTGATGCTGAATCGTAGCAGGGATTTTGAGAACCCACCCTTTCACCTACTAAACTCCGCCATTCTTCACTGAATACTTCACCCGCCATGACAAATTTCATCTGGTAGCGTTGCCACTCTACACCACGGGCAATACCTGTATCAATTACATCTTTTAGAAATGGTGGATATCCCAATAAAACCACCTGTGCAAAATTCCCGCCGAGTTCCTGCACTACGCGCAATATGTCTTCTTTATTGTTACCGGGGGTAATAACGGTAATGGGGTAGCCTTTGCTAGCAAGATAACGACAGCAATTTGTAGTGAACATCCCACCTACCCAAGTTCCTAGAGTAAAGCAAATGACTGCAAGGGTGGGTTTGGTATCGGCGGCGAAACTGTCGTGAAAAATTTGCTCAAAGCGTGTAGCAATTTGGAGTTCATCAGTGAAGAACCGAGGCCAGAATGTGGGTTTCCCTGTAGAACCAGAGGAAGCCGCTATCATATCGCAACCCTCTAGCTGTCCATTGCGGCATAAATCAGCGAGAGGATAACGTGAGATATAATTTTCTTTAGCGATCGCTGGAATTTTCTGAAAATCACCCCAACTTTCAATCGTATCTGGCTGAATTTCCCTTTCTGCTAAAAAAGCCTGATAAGCAGGGACATTAGCAGCCACATCATGAAACAAATCCAAGACAGCCGATTCCCCAGAAGAGTTGATATGCTGCTGTAACAAATCCTCTAGAGGGGTAGACACAAAATCTTCCCATACCTTGATTACTTGCTGTCCTCTTGATTTGTGTTTCATAATTAGTCACCTGTCACCTGTCACCTGTCACCTTCTTAAAAGAATATTCGTAAATTGAAGCATATTAGTTGTAGTAATTAAAAAAACCCTCATCTATCCTTCAGCACCATGCAAGTCTATTGCAGTAAAAAACACGCTAATAATAGCAGTAATCATTTTTGCATTCATTGCGGTGAACCTTTGTCTATTACTGTTGGACAAGTTATAGACAATCGTTATCGGCTGGTTCGTCAAATAGGACAGGGTGGTTTTGGACGTACTTATCTAGCTGAGGATAAAAAGAAATCTAATCAAACCTGTGTTTTGAAGGAATTTGCACCCCAAGTCACAGAAAAACAGGATTTACAAAAGGCTAAGGAGTTGTTTGAGCGAGAAGCAAACGTCCTCAAAAAACTTCATCATCCCCAGATTCCCATGTTTCACGCTTCACTACAAGTAAAAATGGGGAATCAGGATTTTTTCTTTTTAGTGCAAGACTATGTAGAAGGCGATAATTTTGACCAAATATTAGAACAACGCCAAAGTCAAGGGAAAACTTTTACAGAAGCAGAAGTTATCACTTTATTACAACAACTTTTACCTGTTTTATCCTATATTCACTCTTTAGATGTAGTTCACCGCGATATTTCTCCTGATAATTTAATTTGGCGGCGTTCTGATAATTTACCTGTACTGATTGACTTTGGTGGTGTGAAGCAATTACCAGCTTCTCAGGGTTTTTGGTTTACTAAGTTGGCTGTCAATCATACTCTGTTGGGTAAAAAAGGCTACGCGCCAGAAGAACAATTACGACAAGGAAAGGTATATTTCAACAGTGATTTATATTCTTTGGCGGTGACAGCGTTAGTTTTATTGACAGGGAAAGAACCGCAAAAACTATACGACAGCTATCAAGGAATTTGGCGTTGGGGTAGGGAAATTAATGTCAGCTTTAAGCTAGAAGCTGTGTTAAAAAAGATGTTGGCGTATAAACCAAGCGATCGCTATCAAAATGCTGATCTAATTCTCAAAGATTTACCATCACCAGATGTGACTAAACCACCTGTGACTCATCTTACCAAGATCAAGACAATGATAGTTGCCCCTGGACGTAAAGCAGGGGTAATCGTTAGTAAATTCCATAACAAAACTCAAGCCGTAGCCCAAAAGTTACCTCTCCCTGGTTGGCTACGTCCTTTTGCAGTCAGTTTTGGGGGAACGGCTTTAATTATATTGACTGGTGCAGGGACTTTTGCGGTAGTAAACTCACTGATTCGAGGTGTCTCTTCAATCACTCCACCACAAATTTCTTTACCCCAAATACCATCGTTATCTAGTCCTACTAGTCAACCAGTTAGTGACAAAAATAAAATTACCCTGAGTCAAGTTTTAAGTCGTCGCCAACAATTAGAAATTCCTGAACCCTTTTTTACCCGGACAGTAGACGGCTTATTCCATACCCAAAAACCAGAGTTAAACGGACGTAGCCTCACTTCTAACCCAGAAGATGCAGGTTTGCGAGATGAATGGTCTGCCGTCGCTAGCGATTTATTGAATAAAATAGAACAGGCTAAACTCAGTACAGCAACTCGCCGTCAACTGGGAAGCTATACAGAGAGAGATTATCAAACTTGGAGACGACAAGCTCGTTCTGGACAACTAGGAAATTACACAGTCAGCGATTTAAATAAGGATACCAATCAAAAATTTGATCAGTTGTTTCCAGGTCAAGACCGTGGGAAACTGAATCAACGGACTTTAGGTCAAGTTTGGTATGCGATCGCAGATGAACAAGTGAAAAATAGGGGACAGATGAGAGGTGACAGGTGACAGTGAAGAAGATCAGGGAGAATTGAATTTTGCCTCAATGACTAATGAGTAATGAATAACATTCAACCAGGGCTAACTTTAGGCGATCGCTATGTGATTGTACGTCAAATCGGTCAGGGAGGATTTGGACGGACTTATTTAGCTGAAGATATTAACCGTTTTCGCGAACTTTGTGTTTTAAAGGAATTTTGTCCCCAAGTTCAAACAGACTACGTTTTACAAAAAGCAGAAGAACTATTTCAGCGTGAAGCTAGTGTTCTCTATAAGTTACAACATCCCCAAATTCCTCGCTTTCGGGAACAGTTTCACATTAATTTGGAAGGTAAAGAATATTTATTTTTAGTCCAAGATTATATAGAAGGACAAAATTATAGTTATTTATTAAATAGCCGTAAACAACAGGGTTTACGATTTACAGAATTAGAAATTAAGCAACTTTTACAGCAAATTTTACCAGTGTTGAATTATATCCATTCCTTGGGTGTGATTCATCGTGATATTTCGCCAGATAATTTAATTCTTCGCACTTTTGACCAGCTACCAATATTAATTGATTTTGGTGGTGTCAAACAAGTAGTAGCCGCCGTTGCTTCCCAATATTATCAACAGGGGATAGCTACACCGCCTCCAGTCGCTACCCTACTAGGTAAGGTGGGATTCGCACCACCAGAACAAATGCAAACCGGTGCAGTGTCTCCCCATAGTGATTTGTATGCTTTGGCGGTGACTGCAATAGTTTTATTGACGGGTAAACAACCCCAAGAATTAGTCGATAATTATAATCTTTCTTGGCAATGGCGAAGGGAAATTACCCTCAGTCCGCTATTAGGACAAGTATTAGATCAAATGTTAGCTCCTCGACCGGGCGATCGCTATCAGTCAGCCCAACAAGTTCTCGAAGCACTCAATTCTCCACCAGTACATTATCCCCCCACTCAAGCACCCATCCCCCCAGTCGCACCGACATCAGCAACTCTAGCTGTCTCGCCTACTCCCCCTATTGTTCCTATTCCCCCTGCTTCTCTTCCTCCCGAACCTAACAATCAATGGACATCAACTAAAACTTTTCTAGCAGTGTTGGTGTTAGTTACTACTGGGGGATTAATTTGGTGGGGAGTTGGCGGAAGAACTGGTAATCAAGTCATAGTCGATTCTACACCAACACCAACTATTACCCAGCCTACCAATCCTCTAGATAAATACTCGCCCACAGAACGACGACGCAAACAAAGATTAAGCGATCGCCGTCAACAATTAGGGATAGACTTTAATTTCTACGTTAATTTAGTCAATCAAAGTTTTTGGGAGCAAAATCCCAGTTTAAAGGGACGTACCCTCAGCGATGAACCAGAGGATGAAAGTTTACGGGGAGAATGGGATAAAATCGCTGGTGAATTACTCGAAAAGCTTGTACCATTAAGTACCAAAGCACGACGGCAATTAGGTACTTATACTGCCGCAGAACGCGATCGCTGGAAGGTGGATATCAATCAAGTTAATGTTAGTAGTCGCGCTTTGTATGATTTGGGTGATGCGGCTTTTTTTAACGCCTTCCCAAAACGAAAAGGACAAGACTTCATCAATCAGCCTATAGGACAAGTTTGGCACGCTTTTGTTAGTGACAAACTTAACGCCATCATTGCAGGTAGTGCTTTCCAAAAAATCGTTTTTGATCAAGATGCTATTAATAAAACTATCAGTGGTAATCTTAACCCTGGTGTGGGTAAAGTTTTTATTGCTGATTTAGCTCAAAATCAAACTTTAGATTTCCAACTACAAGCAAATCCCCAAGTTTTGTTATCAATTTATTCGCCTTCTGGGAAAATTATATTTTTAGAAGATTCTACGCAACGGACTTTAACAACAGAACTACCAGAATCGGGATTTTATGAATTTGTTGTGGTGTCCACTGCATCCACATCAGCAGATTATCAACTCAGCCTTACAGTCAAAAATCCCACCCCACCAGAACCAACACCAACTCCCACAGAAACACCCACACCCACACCCACAGAAACCCCGACAGAAACACCAACACCAACCCCTAATTAAATACTAAAGCTTGAAATTCATCAATTAGTTTTTACGGGGTAGCTTAAGCGTAAAAATACTGCCTTGACCTAATTCACTCTGCACATCTATACTACCGTGGTGTGCTAGGATAATTGCTTGAGCGATCGCTAATCCTAATCCAGAACCGCCAGTGCTACGAGAGCGATCGCTATGCACTCGATAAAAGCGATCAAAAATGTGTGATAATTCTGACTGAGGAATACTAATACCTGTATCCTGAATTTGAATCACAGCATAATTATCACTACGGTTTAAAGCAACTATTACTTTACCACCTGATGGTGTATACTGAATAGCATTGATAGTTAAGTTAGAAATCAAACGATAAAGCTGGTCTTGATTAGCGATAATATTTACAGGTGTCGATACCAGAATCCGAGATGTGAGGGTGATATTTGTGGCGATCGCTAATGCTGCAAACTCTTCTATTAAGTCATTAATAATATCATCTAAACAACAAATCTCACGCCGCATTGGCACAGGTTGACTATCTAAACGAGATAGTAATAATAAATCAGTTACAAGATTAGTCAAACGCTGATTTTGACGGTGTAGAGTTTGTAAAGTTTCCCGCGCCTCTACTTCATCCAATTGTGACATCAAAAGTGCTGATTCTACAGTTGCTTGAGTAGCTGCTAAAGGTGTGCGTAATTCGTGGGCTGCATCGGCTGTAAATTGTTGAATTTGTCTGTATGATTTATAAATTGGTTGCATTGCTAATCTAGCTAACCACCAACTAGCAAGACCAACTAAAGTAATAACAATTGGCGAACCCAATACTAATATGAGCTTAACCGCATCTAAATAACTATTAAAATCTTCAATACTCCGCCCGACTTGAATGTAACCCCAATCACGATTATTTTGGGTATGTAAAGTTAAAGAAATTTGATGATAGACCTTACCTTTATTATCTTTGAGAGTTTGCCATAATTCTCGATTAAATTCTGGTGATAGCCCTTCTGGATAAGCCCCAGCTATAGCAAATAAGCGTCCAGAATTATCAAAGAAACGCACATAATAATGGTCTTGATGAATAGCACTTAGGGTATGACGCTGAGAGTTTACTGGCTCGGAAATACACCTTTTTCCTACTATGCATATATTGGGTAAAAGAGTTTGTATGACTGGTTCTAATTGACCAGGTTGTTGTAATTTCAATTCAATACTATCATGCAATGTTCCCGCTACTGATTCTATTTCTTGGTCTAAGGTCATCCAATGAGCGTGAGACACAGCTTTGTAAACACCAATTCCACACAAACTTAAAATCACAGCCATCACCAGCGCGTACCACAACGCCAAACGTAAGCGGGTTTGCTGAAATAACTTATTTTGATTCATCGGTGAAATTAAATCTATATCCCAGACCATGTAATGTTTCAATCATATTTTCACAGCCACTATTAGCCAACTTGCGACGTAGTAACCTAACTTGTGCTGCAACTACATTACTTACAGGTTCTGCATTTACCTCCCAAAGTTGATAGCGAATTTGTTCAGAATTTAATATTTGATTGGGGTGCTTGATAAAATATTCTAGAAGTTGAAATTCTTTATTAGTTAAGATAATTTCCTGTTTATTCCCCGCAATACCTCTACTAATTACTTTACTATTACCATAATCTAAAGTGAGCTTTCCCACAGTTAATTCTTGGGGTTGAAATTGAGGCGATCGCCTCTGCAAAGCCCGCAATCTCGCTAACAGTTCCGCCATACCAAAGGGTTTGACTAAATAATCATCAGCCCCTGCATCTAACCCCATGACTTTATCTTCCATTCTATCTTTAGCTGTCAGTATTAACACAGGTAGAGGATTATGCCGATAACGTAATTTCTGGCATAATTCCAAACCAGAAATACCAGGAATCATCCAATCAAAAATAGCTAAAGTGTATTGTGTCCAACTACTTTCTAGATATGCCCACGCCTCATTACCATCTATCACCCAATCAACCAAGTATTTCTGTTGGGTAAGAGTTCGCTTAATAGCAGTACCCAAATCTGGTTCATCCTCAACAAGTAGCACTCTCATAAATTAAATTTCTTCATAACTCTGTGTCTTTGTGTCTCTGTGGTTAAAGACTTTTTTACCACAGAGACACAAAGACACAGAGAATCTCTACTAAATTTCATCCTAATTTCATTTTGAGATGAAATACTAGGGTGGGGTGCAGAATAACCCTTTTACCCCGTAACTCAGGATTTCTGATAGCGATGTTAAACTCTCTGTTTTTAATCATGCGTAGTGCCTCTGGTATACTAGCCAGCTTACTATTATTAGCGAGTCCCGCAGCAGTTCTAGCCCATGCTGGACACGGAAATGAATTTCAGGGAGGAAATGAAGCATCGGCTAATAGTTCGGTTCAGGTAGATACAGAAACGGCTCAAAGGTTAGGAATAAAAGTTACACCAGTCAAATCACAGCAACTAGCTATCAGCATTAAAACTACAGGTAAAATAGAAACCCTACCTAGTAAACAAGCAGAAGTTACTACACCCATTCCAGGGGCAAAAGTAGTTGAGTTGTTAGTAGAACCAGGTACTATAGTTAAGCAAGGTCAACCTGTTGCTGTCGTCACCAGTCCAGATTTAGCATCACTGCGCGTAGAGTCACAAGAGAAACTGGCTCAAGGTGAAGCAGATTTACAACAAGCTTTAGCAGATTTAAAATTAGCGCAACAAAATTATTATCGCTATCAACAAATTGCGGCTGCTGAAATTACTGAAGCTGAAAGTCAAGTAGCATTTGCTCAAGAAAAATATAACAAAGACAAAGATTTAGCTGAGGCGGGTGCTTTACCCCAAAGGAATGCTTTAGAATCTCAAACTCAGCTAGCCCAGGCGAAAGCGCAACTGACGAAAGCTAATAGTCGCCGGGAAGTCATCGCCGCAGAAAATCAACTCAAACGCGCCCAGGCTCATGTTACAGTTGCCAAATCTCGAATTAGTCTCAGCAGTGCAAACTATGGAACTCGCTTGCAACAATTAGGCATCCGTAGTAATAGCAAAGGACTTGTGACAATAACAGCACCAATTTCTGGGAAGGTTGCGGATAGAGAAGTTACTATCGGTCAAACCTTTAATGATGCAGGTGGCAAATTAATGACGATTGTTAATGATAATCGGGTGTTTGCTACAGCTAATATTTACGAAAAAGATTTAGATAAAGTTCGTCAAGGTCAACGGGTTAATGTCAAAGTGGCTGCTTTACCTGACCGCACATTTACAGGACGCATTACTATTATTGATTCGGCGGTGACAGGGGAGACGCGGGTTGTCCCAGTAAAAGCGGAAATTAATAATCCTGGTGGTGTACTTAAACCTGGGATGTTTGCTGAATTGGAAGTCCTCACCAACCAAACTTCATCAGCAGTGTTAGCTATTCCCTCTACAGCCGTTGTTGATGTTAATGGTAAGGAACAGGTTTATATCCAAAATGGTAATGCTTACCAAGGAGTTGATGTTACTTTGGGTCGAACCTCTGGGGATATGGTTGAGGTGAAGATGGGTTTATTTGCAGGGGATTTAGTAGTAACTCAGCGTGCGCCGCAACTATACGCGCAGTCTTTGCTTGGGGGAAATAAATCTAATCAAAATGACCATGAACATGGGGAAGCTACTACAGGTGTAACATCGAATCTGCCTGTACCACTGTGGTTATTGGGGGTTGGTGGAGGGAGTTTATTAATTATAGGCGCATTTTTTGGGGGTGCTGTTTGGTCTCGGCGGCGGATATCGGCGGTGAATTTGAGTTTGGATTTGTCTCATGCAGAGACGCAGAGGCGCAGAGAGTTGGAGTGAGTTTTTTGGTGTTTGGAGTTGGGAAATGTTAAATAGCATCCTTAAGTGGTCGATTGTTCAACGGTGGTTGGTGGTGTTGGGAGCAGTTGTAGTTACGTTTTTGGGTGTGTACAATCTGACTCAAATGCCATTGGATGTGTTTCCTGATTTTGCACCGCCGCAAGTTGAGATTCAAACTGAAGCCCCAGGACTCGCTCCAGAAGAGGTAGAATCGCTGGTGACTTTGCCGATTGAAAGTTCTGTGAATGGTACACCGGGGGTGGAAACGGTACGTTCTTCCTCGGCGGTGGGAATTTCGGTGGTGAAGGTGATTTTTAAGTGGGGGACGAATGTTTATCAGGCTCGTCAGTTGGTGATGGAACGATTGCAACAGGTGCAGGAGAAGTTACCATCAGGTGTAGAAAATCCCCAAATTTCGCCGATTACTTCCCCGATTGGGACTGTGTTGCAGTATGCTTTCACTGCTGACACAACGCCACTGATGGAAGTGCGGCGTTTGGTTGACAGGGATGTGACGAATCGACTGTTGGCTGTATCTGGGGTTTCTCAAGTGATTGCTTATGGTGGTGATGTTCGTCAATATCAGGTTTTAGTTGACCCGGCGAAGCTGAAAGCATTTAATGTCACTTTGGATGAGGTGACAGCAGCTACAAAAGCCGCTAATGTGAATGCATCTGGTGGTTTTTTAATTAACCCCGACCAAGAAATTATCATTCGGGGACTGGGACGGGTTAAATCTATTGAACAGTTGGCTAACTCTGCTGTGACAGCCCGTAATGGTACGCCTGTTTTACTTAAAGATGTCGCATCTGTGCAGATTGGCGCAGCTTTAAAACGTGGTGATGGTAGTCTCAATGGTCAGCTTGCGATTGTGGTGATGGTGAATAAACAGCCGCAGTATGATACACCGACTGTAACTAAAGCAATTGAAAAGGCGATCTCAGAGGTAAAATTAGCATTACCCCCAGACGTGAAAGTTACAGAAACTTTTCGCCAGGAAAGTTTTATTGCCGCAGCTATTGAAAATGTTACCAGTTCTCTCCGTGATGGTACTATTATTGTCGCTGTTATCTTGCTGCTGTTTTTGATGAACTGGCGCACGGCTGTAATTACTCTGAGTGCCATTCCTCTATCAGTTTTAATTGGGATGTTGATTCTCAATTTATTTAGTCAGGCAATTAACACCATAACTTTGGGTGGTTTAGCTGTGGCTATTGGTTCGGTAGTGGATGACTCAATTGTTGATATGGAAAACTGCTACCGAGGGTTACGTAAAAATCAAGCTGCAAGCAATCCTGTTCATCCCTTTAAAGTAGTTTACGATACCTCAGTTGAAGTCAGAGTCAGCGTCATTTTTTCTACAGTCATTATTGCCGTAGTCTTTGCACCTATTTTCATGCTTACGGGTGTAGAAGGGCGCATATTTGCCCCGATGGGTGTGGCTTATTTGGTATCAATTTTTGCGTCTACCTTTGTAGCTATGACGCTGTCGCCTGCATTGTGCGCGATTTTATTAGCCAATCGCCAGTTACCTTCAGATGATACTTGGGTAAATGCCTTATCACAGCGACTTTATCAACCGTTGCTCAATTTTTCGCTGCGCTTCCCGACGATTATCTTGGCAATTGCGGGGGCTAGTTTAGTTGCATCTCTAATAATTTTACCAAGTTTGGGTAGGGTTTTTCTGCCGGAGTTCCAAGAACCATCTTTAGTCAATGCTGTGCTGCTGTATCCAGGGAGTTCTCTGTCAGCCACGAATCAAGTCGGGTTCGTTATGCAAGAGGCTTTGAAAGGTGACAAGCGATTTAGCACAGTCCAGTTACGAGCCGGACGCGCTCCTGGTGATGCTGATGCTGGTGGCGTGAATTTGGGACATTTAGATGTGGAATTGACTAAGGACGGCTTACAAGATAGGAAAGGAAGCATTGAGAAGTTACGGGCAGAATTTGCCAAAATACCGGGAGTTGCCCCTAGTATTGGCGGCTTTATTTCTCACCGCATGGATGAGGTATTATCAGGAGTGAGAAGTGCGATCGCAATCAAAATTTTTGGCTCAGATTTAGGCGAACTGCGTCACATTGGTTCTGAGGTGCAAGCGGCTGTCAAAGATATACCGGGACTGGTAGATTTACAACTTGAACCCCAAGTCCCCATTAAGCAGGTACAAATTAAATTTTCCAGAACCGCCGCAGCTCGCTATGGTTTAACAGTCGGTCAACTAGCAGAAGTGACCGAAACTGCTTTGAATGGGCGGGTTGTCTCTCAAGTTTTGGAAGGACAGCAATTATTTGATTTGGTTGTGTGGTTGCAACCAGAAGCACGCAATAATTTAGAAATTATCCGCAACTTATTAGTAGATACCCCCACAGGGCAGAAAATCCCCCTAGCTCAAGTCGCCAGCGTTGACTATGGAACAGGCCCCAACACAATTAACCGGGAAAATGTCTCACGTTTAATTGTAGTTTCTGCTAATGTTTCCGGGCGAGATTTAGGTTCTGTCGTTGATGAAATTCAAGCTAAAGTACAGCAATCAATTCAGTTACCTACAGGTTATTTCATTCAATACGGCGGACAATTTGAATCAGAACAACGCGCTACCCAAAACTTACTAGTATTTGGAAGTTTAGCAATTGTAATTATTGCTGTCTTGATGTACTTTGCAGTTAAATCTGTTGCTGCCATGCTAATGATTATGATTAACCTACCTCTAGCATTGGTAGGAGGTATATTTTCCATTGCTTTAAGTGGCGGAATTATCTCTGTAGCTTCCTTAGTCGGGTTTATTACTCTATTTGGTGTAGCCACACGCAACGGACTTTTATTAGTAGATAATTACAATCAGAAATTAGCCCAGGGTTTGCCTTTAAAGACAGTAATTTTGACAGGTTCAATGGAACGCTTAGTTGCTATTTTAATGACAGCTTTGACTTCCGCTTTGGGCATGATACCTTTGATAATTGGCATAGGTGCAGGTAAAGAAATTCTCCAGCCTTTAGCTATAGTGGTACTGGGAGGTTTGTTTACTTCTACAGGGTTAACATTATTAGTTTTACCTGCTTTATATGCTCAGTTCGGTAAATTCTTGCTGCCTAAAAAACCGCTTTCAGATGTCGAATCAGGAAAGGGAATGACATCAGTTTTTGAGTAATCCCAATTCTATATGAATTTGCACAGTACCCATTGTAAAGGGGCTACGGTGTCTACGCAAGTTGCTTCATCGGCATTGCCAATGCAACGCTTGACATTGCTAATGCAACGCCTGAAATTGTTAATGCAACGCTTGACATTGCTAATGCAACGCTTGACATTGCTAATGCAACGCTTGACATTATTAATGCAACGCCTAACAAGGCTAAAATCTGGGGTTTGTGAAGTAAGAGTTCGTAGTAAGGACTTTAGTCCTTAGATGAGGACTAAACTCTCTACGAGACGCTAGGCGTAGCTTGCTTCCCCGCAGGGGTACACTACAAACTATTTTCTTAACTGAACTGTATTGGATTTAAGCCAACTTCGCCCGACGCAACATTACAGCATTAATTGCCACAATCACAGTTGACAAACTCATTAATAATGCTCCCACCGCCGGTGAAAGTAAAATTCCCCAAGTGTAAAGCACACCAGCCGCCAGAGGAATAGCAATCACGTTGTAACCTGTCGCCCATGCAAGATTTTGAATCATTTTGCTGTAGGTTTTTTGGGCTAAATTCAGGGCTTTAACTGCGTCTAAGGGATCATTTTCAATTAACACTAAATCCGCAGATTCAATTGCTACATTAGTTCCTGCACCGATCGCAATTATAGTCAACCAGTAGGCTGTCCGGTCTGCTAAGACTTGATATCTACTTCTAGAACCCTGCGCCTCTTCTACCAAGCGCATAATCTGATTAATCGTAGTTTCGCCACCTACACGAGTCACTTTAACTTTAACTGAACCCTCACCGTTTACCGAACCAGCTACTACTTCATCCCCTTCTTGTTTAGCAACTGGACGAGATTCACCTGTGAGAAAGGATTCATTAATGCTGCTTTCTCCCTCAATCACAATCCCATCATTGGGGACTTGCTCCCCTGGACGAATCAAAACAATATCTTCTGCTTGAATTTCGCTGACCGGCACATCTTCAACTTGACCGTTAGTGAGGCGATGGGCTTGGGCAGGTAAAAGTTGTGCTAAATTTTCTAAAGCCCGGCTAGCACTTTGTACAGAAGCCATTTCAATCCAGTGACCCAGCAGCATAATATCTACTAGGGTTGCTAGCTCCCAATAAAAAGGCATCCCCCTCAAACCAAGAGAAACAGCCAAACTGTACGTAAATGCAACCGTAATTGCTAGCGCAATCAAAGTCATCATCCCGATTTGGCTGTGCAGTTCATTCCAAGCACCTTTGAGAAATACCCAACCACCGTAAAAATAGATGATGATGCCTAAAATTGGGTTAATCCACTCCGAACCAGGAAAAGCGATCGCTTCGTAATTCAACCAATCTTGTAGTTGGGTAGAAAAATACAAGATGGGCAAAGTTAACAGCAGACAGATAAAAAAGCGACGTTTGAAAATTTCCGGGCTATGTCCAGCGTGTTTACCATGTTGTAAATGCCCTGGTTGATGCTCAGAATGGTGTTCATGTTCGTAGTGTTCGTGAGTCGGATGTGTAGCTGTTCTCCTATGATGATTTGTCATGATCAATAGCACTCATTAGTATTTTGTTGGCATTTAATTCCAATCCTCTAATATTCCCCAATAGATTCAAACATAAAAACCCAAATTCCGTGGTACTTTCATAATTACGAATTACTTTAACTTCCCATCATTTGGTTCATCTTTTCCATCATTTGATTCATTTTCTGCATACTTCTCATCGCTTCTTGCATTTGCCTCATCATTTGTTGATGGTGTTGTTCTCTTTGTTGTGGAGTCATTCTTTGCATCATTTGCTGCATTTGTTCAGGTGTCATCTGAGACATTCTCTGCTGCATTCGACCCATATTGATTTGCATTTGTCCCATCATTTGCTGCATCTGTCCCATCTGTGTCATCATTTCTCGGCGATGCTGACCCATCTGTTGTAAGTTCATTTCTGAACGTTGCTGAGAAGGTTGAGTTTGAGCAATTGAAGGAACAGCACTCAATCCTAATAGAGTGAGAGCAGTAACAAAATAATTAACGAAATTTGTATTTTTCATCATTTTCTACTGGCTTTTTAAAGTCAAGGTTTTAAATTCACCGTATATTATTGTGCTGGATAAAAAATCAACTAATAGATATAAATTAATTGTCATAATTGGAGAAACTCTAATACTTAGAGTATTACTCAAGATTTTGCTTCAGTAATACCAGAATCCTGAGTGTTAGAGTTGAGGCAACTTTGTAAAATTGCCTATCAGGACTCTTCTACAAACCAAACTCTTGTTTGAGTTGAGCTACCCAAGTTTTGATTCGTTCCTCTGTCAAGTCCGCTTGATTATCTTCGTCAAGAGCAAGTCCTACAAATTTCCCATCACGGAGTGCTTTAGACTCACTAAACTCATAGTTATCTGTAGGCCAATAACCCACAGTTTTACCACCTAATTCCACAATTTTTTCTTCGAGAATGCCCATTGCATCTTGAAAGGTATCAGGATAACCAACCTGATCCCCTGCACCAAAATAAGCTACTTTCTTCCCAGAAAAATCAACATTATCTAGCTCATCATAAAAACCTTCCCAGTCGCTTTGTAATTCACCAATATTCCAGGTGGGGCAGCCAATAATGATATAATTATATTTATTGAACTCACTCAATTCTACTTGAGAGACATCATGCAATTCTACAGTATGTTTATCACCAAACTGTTGTTGAATCATTTCTGATTCTGTTTGGGTATTGCCTGTTTGAGTACCAAAAAATAACCCTATATTAGCCATAATTAATCCTTGTGAATCTGGGAATTAAATATTTTGCGAGTGTAGTGTAATTCGGATACTACTTGATGATGGTACACTCTACTTTGAATTTAGCTTGTCCCTTGACTTTAATTTAAAAATTTCCTATCGCTCAAACATCTTCCAAATGGGATAAAAAAATTTATGTCTGATGTAATATACCAAATTTCATCTTATTTTCATTTTTGTATTTTTAGCTAAAAATGTAGACAATATTTTCTTTATAAAAGTAAATATTGTCTACATCTTAAAATCTCGCCGTTGACTCTTCACTTAACTAGAGAGTATAAACTCACAAAAATAGGTTGGAAATACGAATACTAAAAATCTCTTACAAGGTGTTAACAATGTACAAACGTTTTTCTGATTGGATGAGTAAATTGCCTCGTTATTTGTTGGCAGTAATTGTTACCACTGGAGTTGTAGCAACTGCCTACATAACATTCAATTTAATGAGCCAAGGAGAGAATGTCACAGCTAGTAATCATCTACAAGTATTAGCGAGTAATTCTACATCACTGCTCAACGTCAGTGTTTGGGATCAGCAAACCGAATCCTATTCAGGAACAAGAGACGTTAAAGTTTATCGTAGTCCGGCTTGTACCTGCTGCGGAAATTGGATAAAACACATCCAAAAGCACGGGTTTAAAATCCAAGCTGATATCAAAACTGACGAGATGGAAGCTATCAAACAAAAGTACAATTTACCTCCAGATTTAGCATCTTGTCATACAGCAATTATTGACGGTTACGTGATGGAAGGACATATTCCCGCCGATGATATCAAGCTTTTTCTGCAACAACAGCCCCAACTTGCAGGTTTAGCTGTACCAGGAATGGCTATAGGAACGCCAGG
Organism: Anabaena sp. CCY 9402-a; assembly: GCF_963920945.1. NCBI lineage: Bacteria > Bacillati > Cyanobacteriota > Cyanophyceae > Nostocales > Nostocaceae > Anabaena > Anabaena sp. CCY 9402-a. The sequence goes on along the minus strand of NZ_CAWUDL010000049.1, from coordinate 22,703 downwards.
AATGGAATCGGGAAATACAAAGCAGCCCTTTACAGTCATGGAGTTTAATCATCAGGGGGAAGTTCAAATATTTAAAAAATATCAATCTTATTAATTGCAGAATTTAATTATCGGACTCCTATTGGATTCTTGAAGCGACTCAGTTTGAGTCAGTTGTAGCTATCCAGCGACTGACTGTATGAGCTTTGTCAGTCGCTGTGCAAATTTTAACGCTTATTCAAAGCAGCCCGTAACTGCTTCAGAACTTTACCAATTTCTAAAAATTGTGGGTCTTTCGCCAATTTCTGAACAACTTCAGGACTGCTTTCCATCACAATATTATTGTAAGCAGTAATAGCAGCATTTAACTTATTCAGATCCACACTTGGTTTAACTACATTTTGAGCAACTTCTTTTTTTAACCCCTTAACACCAGCTACTAAATGCGCTGGTTTTAAAGACCCCATATCAACACCAGATGTAGATGCTGATGACTGACTAATCATCCCCTGAAGAGCGTTAACCAGACGTCGTATTGCAGATGGTGAAACACCTAAATTACCTAAAGAACTTTGTAACTGATTGACAGAATTTTCTGCATCAGCACCACCTTGTAAAATAACTACAATAATGGCAAATACACTATTAGAACTACCCGCACAACTCAAGACAGTACCATCAACACCAACACTACAGACAGTACCATCAACACCAACACTACTGACTGCTACTGAGCTATTAGCATCTTCAGCTTGTTCCAATATCTCATTAGCCGCTTCATTGACATTGTTCTGAATTTCTGGTGATGTACTAATATTCACCTCAGAATCACCACTGTTTATTTCGACATTAGTACCAGGTACAGCTTCAAGCGGTGGCTCTGTTGCAGGGCTAAGATTATCACCAGATGAGGTAGCAGAATCATCACTAACACCGACTACATTAGCACTACCTGCATTTACTCTCAGGGGCGCACTGACTAAACAAGTCAATAAAATTAATACTAAACCTAAATTGAGAGGTAAGTTTTGTTTTTTCATGACTATTGCTGCTAAAGATTGTGTCCGGTTGATTACTTATTAAACTCGAAAAAAACCACCTCATCAAAGCTATGTTTGATTTTCCTTACCTGCAAGCTGGGTGGGTTTTAATGACCGAGAAAAACATAACTACTTATCTGCACCTGATATCCTTTATTTCCAAAATAACTCAACATCTAAAACCGAAAAGTATACCCTGCACTTAAAGTAAACCCAAGACCAGTTTCAAAATTGCTGGTTACATCCGTGAAAATAGTATTGATAACTATAGGAGTATCTTTTAATGGTGCAAAAGATGCTCCCATATTGAGGCGATTTCCTGTCCAGCTAGTAACCAAAGATATTTCTGGAATAATTCTTAAACCCAGACTTCCAAAAAGATTTATAGCATTATCACCTGCTTCTATCGCACCCTTAGAACGAAAACTACCACTACCAAGACCCGCAGAAAGCGTGAGAGGTAATTTATGATTTGGGTTATTTGGTTGCAGTGGAAATGACTTAGTAACTACCCCATAAATAGTATCTTGAGCATCGGTAACATCTCCCCATTTCACAGCATTTGACCAACCAACAGCTACAGCCGTACCATCGGTAAAATATTTGTGTAGCTTAAAACCGACACCGCCACTATCGCCAAAATCAAAATTATCACCACCGCCGACACTAGTAATATTGACGTTAACTTCCAACCCTACAGATTTAACTGCATCACCTAAACCGAAACCCACCGACAACGAACCGTCTACATTATCCTTATCTTTATCAAGCGGGAAACTTAAACCACCCCCAATATAGGCTTGACCGAAACTTGCACCATAAGCAGAGGGAGTACCCGCAGCTGAACCAGGAGCAGCTTTAGGAGTCTTACGAACTCTGACTATTGGTTCAATTAACAGTTCTTGGCGCAATTGATTAGTATCGCCTAGTGTGTCACCTACTACCCCAGAAGAGTCAGTTTGTGCAATGATTTGAGTTTGATTTTGGGGCTTTAATTGCTCATCAGATTCTAATACATTTTCTGCTAAAATTTCCCCCATCCCTGCATTTGAGTGAGTGGAAAACATTTCAGTAGTATCAACACCAATAAATTCTGGGGTCTGAATATTTTGACTTTTTACAGCCTCTATGGTTCTAGATGAGAGGTACAGTTGCTTTGCGTCTGATAAAGAGGGGTTTTCTATATCCTGGGAAAAGTCAGTTTGAATGCTAGTCTGAGAACTATTAGTTTCAGATAAAGTTTGAGTAAAACTTAATTCTATTTGTGAATCAGTAACGACATGATCTGAAGCTTCTGCTGATGGGACGGAAACAACCGTTAAACCTAGCAGAGAAGTTACTAAAGTTGTGCCTAAGTTTAGATGACTACACCTTGTACGATTAGCTTTAAAAAGAGCAGGGTGGCTAATAATGTTATATTTTTGTTTATGTTTGGGAGTCACTGCAATATTCCTTCATGTTTTTTGTTAAAAAAAAGCCACAAGCGCAAGATGAATTTATACTCACAACATTGTCAGAACAAACAGTATTTTTACTGTTTTAATTCATAATCAACATTTAGTCCTCAGAGGATATGAGGAACTGTTGGACAAAGATGGCAATCCTAGTGAATTTGTAATATATCTAACATTCAATAATCCCAATATCTAAGTGATATCGGGGTTATACGACCCTAAACTATGTTTCATCAGTAACGGAACATTCTCAGGATTATTATTGATTTACATTCTGCATATAGCTCAAAGTTCATGCTTTTCCAGGTCATTTAAATGTTCCAAGCTACTCGTCGCCGTTTGGCTATTTGGTACACTGCTGTAACTGCGGTATTACTCTTACTATTCGCCAGTGGTGTATATTTATATGTCCGCAACACCTTAATTGAGCGCGTTGATGATACGTTGAATCATGTAGTAGAGATAGTGGAGCGATCGCTAGTCATTGAACCAATTAACGATGAGCCTGAGCAATTCCGTATTAATGTAGAAGCCAGTTTTCGCACCAATGCGGAGACAGTAGAAGATGACCACATTGATTTAGAGTGGTTTAGTTCTACTGGTGAGTTAATTTGGTCTACTTTTTCTGAACCTCTCAATATTCCCATTCATAGCGATCGCACTGGTGAAACTGTACGTATAGTTAAACAAGAGAGATGGGAAAACGCAGAAACTCCCAACTCAGCACGCGCTACTGCTAACCCAATTCAGCACTTAGGATCGGCTAAACGCCGCGCTACCGCTAACAGCGAGAAGTTGCAAGGAGGGTCTCCCTCCGGGCAAACTTCGGTGACTCAGGACTCAGCACTACTCTTGCGCCAAGTCACCCAACGTATAGAAGTAGGACGACAGGTTTTAGGATATCTGCGGGTGAGTCATCCTTGGTTTGAAGTGACTAAACCGAGTCGCCAGTTAATTTTTGATTTGGCGTTGGGTACGGGGTTAATGGTGCTGTCTGTAGCTGCTAGCGGCTGGTTTCTTTCAGGTAAGGCTATGCAACCTGTCGGCGAGTCTTACCAACGTCTGAAACAATTTACGGCTGATGCTTCCCATGAATTAAGAAGTCCCATCACGCTAATTCAAACTAATGTGCAAGTAGCCTTGACTGACTTGGAATTAACTCAAATCGAGACGACTGTTACTAAAAATTACCGCCAACAGTTAAAGGCGGTGGAACGGCTAACACAGCGTTTGGGTAGGTTAGTTAATGACCTACTATTCTTAGCACGTCAAGATAGTGGCATGAGTAAAGATGGCTTTGCAGCTTGTCCTGTGGATGCTTTGCTCATGGAGGTAGTGGAAGAACAACAACTGCTAGCGACAGAAAAAGCCATTACCTTAAACTTGCACCTAGTTGACTCTTCCCCTTTTGAAACTAGTCCGGAATTATTGGAAAATTGGTTCACACTGTGGGGTAACTGGGATCAATTGGTGCGTTTATTTACGAATTTGATTGGTAATGCTTTGCAATACACCCCAGCAGGTGGTGAGGTAAATGTAGAACTAGCACGGATAGATAGAATTCGCTACAACAGTGCTGCTTATTTGCAAATTAAGGTGAGTGATAGCGGTGTGGGGATTCCGGCTGAGGCTCTGCCAAAGTTATTTGACCGTTTTTATCGAGTCGATCCAGCACGCACCCATAAGACGGGTAATCTAGCTACAGACAATGCTACAGGTTCAGGATTAGGACTGGCGATCGCTCAAGCTATTGTCGAACATCACCACGGTCAAATTCAAGTAGAAAGCACTTTAAGTAAGGGTACTACTTTTATTATTACTTTACCAGTCACTCTTGAGTCTTAATTTCTTAACTAATATTTGTTTCCTGTGGTAGATGAATTGTCTTCACTTTATTTATTAACTTATTTACTAATGGTTGCATTATCACTGGTGAGATAACTAATTTTTTGTTGTCAAAAAAATGTAACAATGAAGTAATTTTTGGAGTATTAAATGTCAACTGCTATCCAAGAAAGAGATATTCCATTTTTAGAAAAAGTTAAAGTAGAAAGTGGTTTACCAGATGTCTATGATGCCAGAGATATCACAGAAGTAGTTTTTCGAGTCATGCGTGATTTAATGACTACAGAAGCGGCTGATCGCGTTGAAGAAGAATTACATGAACCAGCAGAAATCACTGATGATAAATCTCTGCAAATGGAAATTGCTGATTTGTGGCATGATACAAATCCGCTTGTGGGATTTCTGAGCCGGGTACGTCCACCCTGGCAAGGCCCTGGTATTTTTAAAATTGATAGCGATCGCTTTTTATTTCGAGTAGCTAATGAAGGCGGAATGCCCCCAAATGTAGATCGTGAACAAGCTGTTAAGGCTGTTTTTTCTGCCACTAAAGACGAATTGTCGTCAGAAAGAATAGAGGAAATTGCCAGTTGGCTACCCGACAAAGTTCGCCAACTTTGGGAAGAAGCTTAGTAAGAATGTTAACAAATAGTTAATTACTCAAGTAGGGGCGCAAGGAATTGCACTCCTACAGATTATTCATGTGTTGCCAATATTTCTGATTCACATTATACCACAGATATAAATACCAAATGTTTTAGTCTTGAGTTTCAAGTCTAAAGTTAGAGATATATAAAACAACTAGTTGCTAAATTTAAATGGCTGAAAACCTATATTGATATGCCAGATTTTGTCTTAATTTTTAGCAATGTAATTAACTACATCATAAATCTATATATTGAGCAAAATTAAACCTAATCAGGAGTAACTTATGAAGACATATTCTCAAAAACTATTTGGTGCTATCTGCGGAGGATTACTAATCGGTATACCTGTAATTCCTCAAGTAGCATCAGCACAGCAATCCATTCCCAAGGTAAATCCTTGTCCTAGCGTTTTCTACGAAGAACCTCATAACAATCGCGTTCTAGTACCTCAAGGTTGTCCTCCTAATGCGTTAACTCGCAGATTGGAAGCACAAGGACTTCTACCACCGATGACTCCCCCTGTTACCCAGACACCATACTCACAAGGTATGGGTGGGGAAGCACCACTATCACGTACTTCTGGAATCAATCCCTGTCCTCGCATTTATTATGAAGAACCTTTCAACTCTAGAAATGTAGTCCCCCAAGGATGTCCCCCCAACGCTCTCACCCAGCAAATGCAAGCACGGGGGATAAATCCAGAACAAATGATTCCCCCTCGCCCACCGGTTTCTGTAATTCAACCTCCCCTTCCCAGAGAACGCCAAGAACCCAGTGCTAGACTCGCCCTGGTGAATAATCAGGTTAACGTCCGGTTAGTAAATGATACTGGTGCTGAAGTAACTTATGAAGTCATTGGCGATACAGCACCGCGATCGCTACAGGGTAAATCAAATGTGATGCTGCGAGGTTTAAACGCACCTGTAACACTCACACTCTACCGTAAGGATGGCGGACTGGTTCAAGTGATTCCACAGCCGACATCAACCCAAGGAATGTTAGAAGTGCGATTGGACGAAACCACTAACTTTGGTCAAGATAAAGGTACAGTCAGAATCCAAGAGGATGGTACAGTATTTTTGAACTAGTCACCTGTCACCTGTCACCTGTCACCTGTCACCTGTTTCCCGCCGCTTTGACATTTGGGTTAAGCGATCGCGCAACAGCACTTCCTGTTGACGATCTTCTAGGGTTTGTGAAAGGATGATGGCTCTTTCATAAAAATTACGAGCAGTTGGGTAATTACCTAGCTGCTCGTAAAGTTGCGCATAGGATTGAAAAGATTTTAATTGTTCTGGCAAATTTTGTAATTCTTGCGCCAGAATTAAACGTTGTTGGAGTAACTCAAAAGCACGTTCGTAGCGGCCTACAGCACTGTGGGCGGTGACTAAACCATCAATCGCTCGGATTTGGTTAGCGCGATCGCGGTTCAGTCTAGCCATCCCCATCGCCGCGCCATAGGTAGCAATAGTATCTTGATAGTTACCAGCCGCTAGATAAGTATCACCTAAATTATTTAAAGTATTGAGTTCAGCACGCAGATCACCACTGCGGCGGCGGTAGATTAAAGCAGTTTCATAGAGCTTAATCGCTTTGTTATAATCGCCCTGTCTCGCTGATACCAAACCCAAATTACTTAAAGTTAATCCTTCCCCTTCTATATTTTTAACATTGCGAGCAATTATTAGTGCTTCCTCTAGGGTTTTGCCGGCGGGGATGGGTTCACCTACTTGCAAGAACAAAGTCCCAATATTATTTAAGGCAAAAATCTGAGATTGAAAGTCTTGAGTATCCCGTGCGATCGCTAAATGTCGGCGCAATGCGTCTTCACCTTCTTTATAGCGTCCCAGTTGAATATAAGCCTTTGCTAGTAAATCATAAGTTAAACCTTTAGCTCTGAGGTCACCAATCAAGTGATAAATCTCCAGTGCTTGCAAACTAGAGCCAATAGACTTTTCCGGGTAGCCACTAGCGTATTGCTGTTGACTAACACGTAATAACGCGTCTGCATCATCTCTGGATTGTCGTCCAAAAGAACTATTCAATGGACGATGCAACTGCTGAGTAATGTCAACTGCGTTCGCTACCAGAGGATTTAGTAGCACAGCCACCAGTAAAAAGTAAGAACTAAAAAATTTATATTTGTTCACCAACCCATAACGTGAAGTTTTAGGGATGGAGAATAAATTAAAAACAGTATGCCTTTGTCTCATAAAACTTACCCCTAGGATTTCGGGTTTAAGTAGAAGCTCGCAGAAATTAATCATGTTAGTATGAAGACTCATTAATCACGCGTATATACTTAGCTTACGATTCAACTAAATCTTCTTCCAAGTAGATGTCGCGGATATCTGCGGGTAATTTGTCCTCTAGCATACGATAGCCTTCCTGGAGAAAATTGGCTACATCAGGAGGCGTAATTTTTTCCCCTTCAGCTTGCAGATAAGCCGCAATGCGAGTTTCACTCCAGTGGAAAGTTTGAGCCATCAAGACCATTAATCTTAAAATTGGGGGGAGTTGGTCTAATGCCTGTTCGATATAGCACCATAACGGCGGTGAAGTGTCTTGCAGGGAATAATGTATGGATTCTGTTGGTGGTAGTTGAATTTCGTTAATGCAGACAGCCGTGATATTAATCAGCCAATTTTGCAAAGTCAAACCTTCCTGGCCAGGTGAGGGGTTGTTTAAATCCAGTCCACCGAGTTCATAATAAATGTGCCGCCAAGTTAGAGCAAATAGGTAGTCAGCTTGTACAGGCGATCGCGCCGAATGTTGAATCAAAGTGTAAACTATCGGGCTATAGCGGCAAAAAATAACTGTAAAGTATTTGCCAACATCGGGATTTTGCTGAAACAATTCCAGCAGTTCTTGATCACTATGATGAAAGAGGGACTTAACGAGCGGGTGGTTGGTTTCAGAAAAATGAGGAATTTGCATAAATCTTCCGGTGGATAGTAGTTAAGATAGTATTGGCAATAAAATTTTTAGAGTCAGCCGTATAATATCTTGATGTTGGTCTATTTGGATTAAGACTCAGACAAGTTTAGTCTTGGTACACTAGAATAAAGACCTCTTGTCAGTCTTGATCGACAATAATAAAAGCGACTCCTTTATATAATTTCTAATTTGTTCATGGTTATAGCAGCTAGTGTGATATCGTTCCTGCTCCCGCCTTTGACTTTAGGCTCTTTCTTGCCCTCCTTACCCCTAGATAGCCTGTTTTCCACCCAAGGTATTATGGTGATGCTACTAGCAGCCTATGCAGGTGCTATGTGGCTATTCCTCACCAGTGCGCCCAAAGTGCATACTGTGATGGTGTCTGATTTAGAAGTTGCCCGACAATTATATGAAGGGTTGCTAGATTTGCCAGCCGCAGAAGTACCATTGCACTACTACTACAACTACGAACAAACCATAGGCGCGACGGGGATCGATCCGTTATATATGTCCACCAGTCCCACTTGGTCAGGTAAAACCATGAACAACGGCAATGATGGACTATGGTATCAACTAAAGAAAAACACCCAACTCCACGTTATTACTGGTGCGAGTTTAGGTACTAAAAATCAGCAACGTCACGTTTGTTTTGATCGTGACTGCTTAGAAATGGTTTTATTGCGCGTAGAAACACGGGGGTTAAAGTTTAAGATTCGTAATCAAAAACCCCTAAATTTTCTAGTTAAAGATTATGAAGGGCGGGTTATTGAAATAGCCGAAGTAGCGAATTAGTAATTAGTCATCTTATCGCATTGCTATTCTCATCTCCCCAAAAAAAATCGCTCTCCGCCCTGGATGAGCAACACGCTAAAAACGCTCAAAGCGGCATCCTCCATCCCGTAGCGAGTGTTTTTGGCTGTGCGTTTGTCCGGTAGCGACGACAAACGCTGCCGAAACGAACCGACGATGGTGTCGAATAAACCCCGTTCTTGCAACCGCTCTAGTTCTCTTGGATCTCTCCGATGTCATTATAATACCGAGATTCCCAGTGCTTGAACAGCTTCTTGCTAAAAGGGGAATTGCTGGGGTTTTGACTCAGAACTGGTGCGCGTACAGTACCTCCATCACGTCACAGATATAGGTGATACCCGAATAATCTTTGAAAAACTGCGCTGCGACCTCATCCGCAATCTTCACGGCCATATCCCGACTAGGGGTGAGTACCTCGAACTTTACATTAGTGTAGATGTCGCCAACGGTGGGTTGTCCCGACGAGCGCACGCCGCGACTGCCTTTACCTCCAGCGGCCACCACCGTATAACCGGTAGCACCGACTTCGTCGATGATCTTGGCGACCTTTTTCAGTAACACCTTTTCTGTGACGATGACGAGCTTGCTGGCTTTCTGGGTCATGTGGGTTACCTCCTGATACTTTCTATTACGACAATTCAAGGCAAAACCATCGAGTCTTACCTTGAACCATATCTTTAAGTTTATGCTAAAGATCGGCAAATCTACTAACCTCTATTGAGAAAAATTGACTCAGATTAGCGGAAGTATTTTATAAAAAACACTTATCCTTTTGACACGATGACCAGAGATATATAGGTGTTTTGAAAATAAAAGTAAAACTTATGATTTGAATTTGAAATTACTTAGCAGATCCATGTAGAGCGATCGCAAATTTGTAAGAATTTTAAGATAAAGTTAAGCACATATCTGCCAAACTCTAATATCTGAATCAAGGAGGAATTACAACGTGGATTTCTTGTTCGATTTCTTGATGCACTTCTAAATATAAACGTAAGAATATCGTTCAAGGCTAAAGCATAGATGTCTGTCTTCTGTTCGACATCAATGTCAGGTTTGAGCAACCGAGTCTCTCTACTTGAGACACTCTCCATTCACCGGTGAATTTCTGACAGGTGTTTCCGTAGCGGCGCGCAAGTACCCGCCACCGCCACACACATTCGATGAGCATGGAGCGTACACAATGAACAAGTTTGACTCAACTAAACTGCAAACCAGATTTGACAACACCAGCGAAGGCTGGCTAGTGCAGGTATATAGCGGCGATCGCCGCCTGCTCTGCGTACTCGATCCTTCTCACGCCTGGACTTTTTTGTTGGGCTGTGGGTTCGGTCTCATACTGGCGGTGGGGTGGTTTAACCTCGCCAGTTACAGTCCATCCAAGACTTATGTGCCGTCAACAACTCCCCCCGAAATGTGGATTGATTAGCTCAGGCATTGCTATAAGAGTGGTGTCCACGCAACTCTTCCGATTTGGCCCGCCCCATACCGTCCTCTGGTGAAAACAAGCAAACGCTAGCCAGTTCGACTGGACAGGTAGGATGGAGCAGGCCAGTCCCAAGTAGATCCAGTCAGGATAACTTTGACAAAGAAGTGCAGTCATAGAAAGCCATTCTTAATAGCAACAATGTATAGAGAAAATCCTATGATTGCAATTCACATTGACCAGAAATATATAGGTTTTTTGAGAATAAAAGGAAAACTTATGATTTGAATTTGAAATTACGTAGCAGATCCATGTAGAGCGATCGCAAATTTGTAAGGATTTTAAGATAAAGTTAATCACATATCTGCCGTCCTAACCTTTTTTGAATTCAAAATGCAAAATGCAAAATTAAGAAGAAGATTTATTGTGAATTAATTAATTCGCTCGTTCAAGCCCCCACTGAACTTTGTTCATTGGTCTTCCCTACGGGACGCTACGCGAACAATCAGTAGTAGGTTCAATCTCCTAATAATTGCAATTTTGAATTTTGAATTTGTCTTCAATCAGTAGTGGGTTCAAGCTCCTAATGATTGCAATTTTGAATTGAGAATTTTGAATACTTCTCTACGAGAGGCTACGCCTTAAGCGCAGCTATGCCGCAGGCTTTACGACAAGTGATACAGTGAGCAGTTCGACAGGCTCACTGTACCACCTGTCGAACTGCTCAGTACAAGTTTTGAATTGTTTTGACCCCTAATATCTGAATCAAGGAGGAATTACAACATGGATTTCTTTTCCGATTTCTTGACGAAATTCGGGGCGCAATTGCAGTCCCCGACACTGAGCTTTCTGATTGGTGGTATAGTCATTGCCGCCCTCGGTAGCCAACTGCAAATTCCAGATGCGATATATAAGTTCATCGTCTTCATGCTCCTCATCAAAGTCGGACTGAGCGGCGGCATTGCAATCCGCAATTCCAATCTGACGGAGATGCTGTTGCCCGGGCTGTTCGCCGTGGTAACGGGTATCCTGATCGTGTTCATCGGGCGATACACCTTGGCCAAGCTGCCGGGCATCAGAACAGTGGATGCCGTTGCGACGGCGGGCTTGTTCGGTGCCGTGAGTGGCTCTACCCTAGCCGCCGGCATAACGGTAATGGAAGCGCAAGGCATGAAATACGAACCCTGGGCTGGCGCACTCTATCCCTTCATGGACATCCCCGCGCTCGTGACTGCGATCGTCGTGGCCAGCATTTATACCAGCAAGAAGCGCGACAAGTATGACAGCCAGGAGGAATATCTCAGCAAGCAGGCAGTTACCGCAGGCGAATATCCCAGCGAGCAGGAGTATCCCACCACCAGGCAGGAGTATCTCAGCCAGCAGCGCACTACCGCAGGCAAGCGGGTCGAGATATGGCCCATCGTGCAGGAAAGCCTCCAGGGTTCTGCTCTATCGGCACTACTGCTCGGCCTCACTCTAGGCATAATAACCCGGCCGGAAAGTGTTTTTGAAAGCTTCTACGAGCCTCTCTTCCGAGGCCTGCTTTCAATACTAATGCTGATAATGGGGATGGAGGCTTGGTCAAGGATTGGCGAGCTACGCAAGGTAGCCCAGTGGTACGCCGTATATGCCCTGGTAGCACCGCTCCTGCATGGGTTTATTGCCTTCGGTCTCGGCATGATTGCCCACTACGCCACGGGGTTCAGCCCTGGCGGTGTCGCGCTCCTGGCCGTCATTGCCGCCTCCAGTTCAGACATCTCAGGTCCGCCCACTTTACGAGCTGGTATTCCGTCAGCCAATCCCTCCGCCTACATAGGTGCTTCCACAGCCATCGGCACGCCGGTTGCGATTGCCGTGGCAATACCGCTTTTCATAGGGCTAGCCCAGGCACTGATGGGCAGCTGATCCCAGACTGGTCGCGGCAACCCGCTATTAATGCTTTACAAAGCAATAGCGGCTCCAGTTACCAAACTAAAATATCACACCAATTTTGGTAATTGGAAACCCACATCCTGTTTTTTGGCTACTAGGTTGGGGTTCTCAAACTTCTCGTCCTTTGATGTAATTGCAAACTCCTTGAGTCCTAAGTCCAAACCAAGCAATCGCCTAACCCAACACTATGATCTATCTTGGGTTTCCTTACGTCAACCCAACCTACATTCTCATCACTCAGCACTCAATTCAATAATTCCCCCACCGAGAACTTTTTCGCCGTCATACCAGACAGCTGCTTGTCCGGGGGTCATGCTGAACTGGGGTTCATCAAATACCAAACGCACGCGGGAGTTTTCTAAAGGTATAACTGTCACTGCTTCAGGACTAGAACGATAGCGAATTTGTACTTCCGCGCGAATGGGGGAAGTGGGTTCAGCAATAGATACCCAATTGACTCGGCTGACTGTACATTCAGACTGAGTTGCCTTGGTGCGATCGCCTACTATGACTTTATTATTTACCGCGTCTAATTCAATCACATACAAAGGTTCAGCCGCCGCAATCCCTAAACCTTTACGTTGACCAATCGTGTAGTGATGGACACCATCATGCTGTCCCAAAACTTTGCCTGTGGTATCGACAATATTACCTGTTTTGGGAGCGATATACTTATCTAGAAAAGCCCGCATAGAACCGTTACTTTCTACTAAGCACAAATCTTGACTCTCTGGCTTATCAGCAGTTTTTAAGCCGTGTTCAGCAGCAATGCGGCGGGTGTCAGCTTTTTGCATTTCTCCTAGAGGAAATAATGATGCTGCTAGTAAATCTTGAGACAAATCATACAGAAAGTAGGATTGGTCTTTATTACGGTCAATAGCCCTTAATAATTGGTAACGTCTCGTGGCTGCATCGTAGCTAATGCGGGCATAATGACCAGTGGCAATGCGATCGCATCCCAACTCTTCACGAGCATACTTTACCATTGGGCCGAACTTCACCGTTTTATTACACTGGGAGCAAGGTAAGGGCGTAATCCCCACACTGTAACCATTCACCAGGTAATCAACAATATTAGTTTGAAAGACATCCCGCATATCCACAACTTCATGAGGAATGCCCAACTGTTCACAAATATAAGCCGCGTCGATCATACCTTCAGAGCAACACTGGCCTTTGCCTTTCATTAGCCAAAGGGTCAAACCGATCACTTCATAGCCCTGATGGTGGAGAATAGCGGCAGCGGTAGAACTATCAACGCCACCTGAAAGACCAACGACGACTTTTTTCATATCTCTCAATTGAGCTTGGCGAATCGCCTTGCTGAATGTAAAAATTTATCTTAACTACCGACAACCAAAACGCCAAAAATTTTCAACTGCTCAATTCTAGCATATCTCCTTGAAAGCCTTATTATCTCACATTCCGCACTTCAACTTGAAGTACAAAGAGATTATGTCAAGAGAAAAGCAAAAAAATCAGGATGATTAAGAGTCATAGTACTGAACGAATCTACAGCATGAAAATAAATCATCAAACACTTATGATTTGATACTTATGTAAGCACTAAAAATTTCATCACTTACATAATTGCTTTTTATTCCTTCTGTCAATAATGTTTCGATTTCTTTATCTTGAAAAAATTGACTAAATAAATATAAAGGTCTTGATACAAAGCCTAATTCGTTAAGCAAAATAACTTTTACTAATATTCCTGATGAATTTTTTTCCGAACATCTATTCCTAATTTGGAGTTGATTATTTCAACTGTAGGAATCGTACTTGAATTTTGCTAAGTATACTTACAAACAAACCTTTGTGTGGCAAGATTCTAGCCAATTTGTTTTTTCAAAAATCAAATATGAGTCCTATATTCCTATTTCATCAATTAGTCACGTTACTATTCCTAAGTGATCTATATTTTTAATTTTTGCAATTGAAGTTGCAGACAATTTTTTTACCTCAAAAATATTTTTAATTTTTTTAATTGGCTCACTTTTTCGACAGGAAGATTCTAAGTATTTTTACTCAGGTAGATCCGATAATAACTCTGTAGTTCTTTATGCTACTTTTGAAGTGCGGAATGTGGGTTTTACTAAATCTGAGGAAAGTAGGCGATCTCTCCTCTGAGTCGTCTCTATCTACCCTGCATCACCAAAAGTGAGCAAGACCCCCTATTTAGGATTGCTGTATATCAACAAATATATTTAATACTCCTAGAGACAGAGGTTCTGCAAATAATTAACTTTTAACCTGCAAGATATGAAATCGTAAAGGCTGTTTTAAAAATTTCAAAGGGTTAAAATTTATGCCAATATCCTCATAATAATCAGGTGTATAGCAAGGGAAATATACGTTTCTTAGGTTTGAGGTAGTAGCTTATAATTTCTAGCTAAATTACCACATCTCATCAACCAAACTAAGGTATATTCAACTACCCAAAGTTTAGGCAGTAAAACAAATTTGTTATGCTCTTTAGGGTGCAAAACTACTTGCACAATCCAGTGGGATAAAAAGCTGAAAAGACGAAAATTACCCAATAAACTAAAATTGTTAAGGAGGTAAATATGTATACTTTAACTATCGATGCCAAAACTAATTGTTATGTTATCGATACTAACCAAATGAACAATTTGCAACAAAATGTTGCAACGTATTTTATTTTTGAAAAAGGTACTTTTGATATCAGGATTACTGGAGGTCGCTATAGCCATAGCAATAGCAGAACAGTAGGAGAACCTTTTGTTTTACTATGGACATATGGAGATAACGGGAGTACATTTATCAATAAATCTACAGGTTTTGAGGTAGGCGCAACATGGACGACTCTCAACGGTTACAATGATAGCTTCAAACTAGAAGTTAAAGAAAGAGCAATTCTCAATGCTTTGTTTTTTGATTTTAATAATGAAGATAATAGCGGTTCAATTGATCTCATAATTACAAGCAATAAGCAATTTTTTAATCCTGTAAATTTAACAGTAGACAGCAAACGAAACTGTTATATTCTTGATGAAAGTTATCTTTATACTCTTAAACAATCTGGTTCTAATTTAGTTGAGTTAAACCCAGGTAATTATCGAATTAAAATTCGTGAAAGCAATGCCAGTTATTGGTCAGATGGCAAAAAATTTAATATAGAGCCTTGGGTTTTAATGTTGCTCAAAGGTGGAAAATTTATTACAAAACTGACTGGAGTTGAAACTGACGAAACTTGGGTTTCATTAAATGGGCTTAATGATGAATTAGTTTTAGAAGTCAAAGAAAGAACTACACTCACAGGTTTATTTTTTGACACTTACAAAGAAGATAATGAAGGGCATATTATTCTGACAATAGAGCAAATAGGGGAAACTGAAATAAATGAAAACGGCCAACATTGGGAAAATAACATTTCTACTTCTATAGAGATAGAACAGGAAGATGTAGAAACGAGGCAAGAAAACTATACGTTTGACTTCACATTCCGGTTTGAAGAAGAGGAGTTTAAGAAAAGGTGGGAAGAGCAATTAAAGCAGATTGATAGCTCTACCAAAGTACCAGACAAAATTGATATAACGCTAGAAAATAAGTATTGGGAACAACTGGAACAATTACTATTCAAGAGTTACGAACAGCACTTTAAGAGCCTATCTATAGAAGTTGCAAAAGTTAAGTTCTCGATGGATGCTTATCTACAACAGGTAGAATTGAGCTTAAGGCAGAACTTGCAAGGTTGGTCTGACTATCACTTAGAGAGGATATTGGAAGACAAGATTAACGTTGAGATATCAAACAAAATTAACCAACAAATAAACTCCTATTTTGACCAAAATTTTGAAGAGAAAATCCGCAATCACATTGGCTTAATTATCAGTAATATAGTCAATAAGCAGGAATTTAGCCAGTACGTTAGTCAGCAAGCCAACCATTCTTTTGAGCAAAATATTCGTAACAATATTAACCTGATTACTCAGAATATTGTTAATGAAAATATTGAACTTAATCAGTATGTGAGGCAACAATTTGAACGAAACATCCGCAACAATATAAACCTGATTACGCAAGGTATGGTCAATAACAATACCGAAATTAACCAGTATATTGACCAACGCTTACAGTACAATATCAACAACAACAACGTCTTAATTAATCAAATCTTTGAGAATGATCAATTAGCTCAAAAGATTCAGAATATATTTATCGATAATTATCAAATTCACCAGAAGATTGAGAGCGTTGTTATCAATAGTCCTGAAATTAACAATAGAATTCTCAACTTTGTTGTTAATAGTACGGAAATTAACAACAAGATTAGCAACCTCTACAGAAATGTTGACATCAAGATTGATAACATTCGTAATGAATGGAATGAAACATTCATTACTCTGGCGAGTCAGTACGTTGATGAACTGATTGCTATCATCGGCAATAGGGAATCCTTCAATATTCAGATTGCAAATATCATCAACGTCAAGGTGGATGAGCTGCTCAACCAAATCTGGAGAATTAGGAACGAGTTGACTGTGTTCATCAACAATTCAGACAGAAATCTCTATGAGTGGACTTTAGGAGAACTCATGGTTATTAAAAACTGTTTAACTGATCGCCAGGCTCTTGTGGAGCAGCTAGTCACTTTCAGCACTGAACTTAGGGTTAAGCTAGATAATACTAACTGCGTTGACATCAACACATTCAAGCGTTTTAAGCCTCTCTCATTTCCCCAACAGTTACCAGGAAATAGATAGCTGGAACGATATTTTAGTACTTCAGGAAAAAACTAGGACAGCAAAGTTTGCTAGAGAAGGTCAGATATTCAAGTATACTAGGGCGTGTTTTAAAACCATCCCTCTTGTGTCACTATCGCGGTAGTATCAGGGTAGCCACCGAAAGGTAGAGTCGAGGAGAATGTTGCCATTCCACCCATCGGGGGCTACCTACTACCATACTGAAAGCTAACCTCACTGATAATAACCTATATAAATAAGTTATTCTTATTGCCCTATTTATATAGGTTATTATCAAAGCACTTGATAAGTAGTTATTTGCTAATGTTTTCTTATTAGCGACGAAACCACCTCAAAATATTCACTTCGCTGCGCATTTTTTTGAGTTCTTGACGGTGTTGTTCAGCTGTTATGGAGTACCACTCACAATAACGCTGAAACTCTACGCGTGTCTGCACTTCATGATAAAACTGCTTAGTTGTTTGGTATGCAGCAAAACCTTCCTCAACTTGAGGTGGAAGGCTAGGTAAGATGTGAGGCAGATTTTCAGACATAATTTGCGGGGATTGGGGAAATAGGAAAAACCGAATTACAAATTACAAATTACAAATTACACCCATCCCCGTACCCAATAAACAAAACTACCAATGTATTCTTTGAGTGCGCTAGTAAATTGGTGTAAGTTGTAGGTATCTGGTAATAAATTCAAGATAGCGGCTTTAGGAGTGCTAGAGAGTTCTTGTAATTCACCTTGACTAACTAGAAAGTCTGTTGGTGCGGGGATAGCATTAATACCTTGACGCTGAAAAATTTTAAGCGATCGCGGCATATGTAATGCTGAAGTTACCAAAAGTATCTGACGAATACCGCGAGATTCTAGAATTTTTTTCACATTGACGGCATTTTCATAGGTATTAAGAGAGTCTGGTTCTTGAATCAGTACCTCAGATGGAATACCGATAGATGTGAGAATATCTGCCATGTCAGCCGATTCTGATGAACCGCTACCGCGCCAATCAATACGTCCACCACTGAGTACGATTATAGGAGCTTTTTTTTGGCGATATAGTTGAGCCGCATAAATCACGCGATCGCCTTGTTCACTCAAATCAACCGTCGGTCGAGGAGGAAAGGCTGATTTCGTTGCACCACCCAGCACTACAATTGCTTCAGCCGTGGGTAACTGTGCAGGTGGGATATTTTGCCATTCTAGCGATCGCACCAGATACTTAGAAACCCAAGCATTACTACACAATAATAATAAAATTAACGCCCAGGAGATAGCTAGAGCAGCAATACGCGGTCTTTTCCACAAAGTGAATAAGGCAACTACTAAACTTATACAAGCTAGTCCTAAAGGGTAAAAAAATAGCGGTAGTAACTTAGAAAGATATAAAAACATATTGGGAGAAGGTGACAGGTGACAGAGGAGATTTTATCCCAATCCCCAATCCCTACTTATTCCAAAACTTAAAACTGAAACTACCAGGTGTACGACGATAACGACGGCTTGGCCTTCTTGTTTGCTGTCTCGTGATTCTGCTGGTAGATTGTTCACCTTCTACATCTTCTAAAGTTTCAACTGGTAATTGAGTTCTGGTTTCTTCTTTACTTCTCCACCAAGCAATAATCCAACCTCCACCTATAGCACCCACACCACCTAGTAAGATGCTCATGAGTGCTGGGTATCCTAATAAGCCCAAACCTAGCAAGAAAAATAACCAGTATTTTAATCCGGCATCAATCCCATCAGAGGAGGGTACAGTGGGAGGCTGAGGACTAGTTTTATTGGCACTAGTAAACCAACCCAAAATAAACCAACCGAGAATACCCAGAAAAATACTTAGGGCTAGTGGTGTTCCCGTCGTGTTCAATATAAATATTATGAATGCCCCAAATATGATTTGAGATAAAGACTCAGGGGAGAAATTGAATAAGTTGTTATTGTTTTGCGCCATGAGTATGAGTAATGAGTTTTGAGTAATGAGTAATGAGTGTCAAGTATGGAGTATCTAGTTTTGAGTGTTGAGTATGGAGTGCTGTTAGCGTAGAGGAGCGTAAGTTTGTGCTGCGTAAATATTTTACTTGGTTGGTAGTTTTGCATCCTAAGTGAATATCCTAACTCAGCACTCATGACTCATTACTTATTACTCATTATTCAGCACTCTCAATTGTGTTTGTGGTGGCTGTGTTGTGTCCCAAATCTGCACATAGGGTTTTTCCGTATCAGTAAAGGGTTCTGTTTGCTTGAGTTGCGAAGCTAATAAATCAACTGTTGCATCAGCAATATCACCAGTACGGTTGACAAGACGCTCTTGCACTACTTCTAAAGGTGCTGTACAGTAAATAATTTGCAGGGGTAGTTGGTGTTTTTGAGCTTGAGCGATCGCTTCCTGTCTAAGTTCTTGTTTATCATACTTAGCATCTAAAATCACGGTGTAACCTTGATTAGCTAGTATAATCCCCAAATTTAACAACCGCGCATAAGTTTTCTGGGTCATTTCCGGCGTATATAAATCATCGCCTCCACGTTCATACAGGGGAATTCCTCCCAGGTGTTTCCTGACTGCATCTGAACGCAGATGAATTGCTCCGGTTTGTCTCGCTAAATATTTGGCTGTCGTACTCTTTCCAGAACCAGACAAACCCGACATTAAAAGTATTTTTCCTTGTTTGGGTTTAGTATATTCCCAAGCGAGTTTGTAATATTTTGCGGCTGTTTTGCTTGCTTCTTCCTTAACTGTGACGGGTACACTGGGGTCATCTAACAAAAACGATGTCACCTTTGCCCGCACATAAGACTGACGATTTAAATATATAGGTAATACCTCTAATCCCTCCCAATCGCCAGTCTGCTCTACATAGGTATTAAGATAGGCATTACTCAAATCAGGACGTTGTTGTGCTTCCAAATCCATCACCGCATAAGCAATGTCAAACATCACATCGACAAAGCGAAACGGTTCGTTAAACTCAATACAATCAAACAGCAAAATTTTATCTTGCCACAGACAAATATTTCTCAGGTGTAAGTCGCCGTGACACTCTCGAATGTAGTCATTTTGGATGCGACGCTGAAATAACTCTTGTCGTTCTGCAAAGAAACGCTCAGTGTAAGCTTTAGTTTCGTCAAACTGCGCCTGAGTTTGCGGCCCCCCAATGTATTTTGCGGTTTGTTGGTAATTTTCATCAAACGCAGCCCTGATTTGAGATACTTCCCCAAAACTACGGATGTAATCATTTGTTTCAGTTTTGGCGTGGTATTGAGCTACTACCCGTCCTAATTCTTCTAAATCGGTTTCTTTTAACTTATCGTCTGCAAACAGTGAACTAAGTAGAGTCTCTTGGGGAAACTGACGCATTTTTACTGCATATTCCACAGGATTACCTGTTCCCCCTAGAACGTATTGCTCACCCTCCAAAGTTATAGGTAACACTTCCAAATACAGTTCAGCTGCGCCTCGTTTATTTAAGCGCAACTCTTCCTGACAAAAATGCTGGCGTTTCTCTAGGGTGGAGAAATCTAAAAAACCAAAATTCACTGGTTTTTTCAATTTATAGGCATAGTCACCAGTCAGCAAGACATAAGAAACGTGGGTTTGAATTAATTGAATCGGTTCTTGTATAGAATGGGGATAAAATCCCGGCTGTAACATTTGTTGAATTAAGGCTGGAAGAGTTATTTCGGTCATAAAAATTTTGGCTGAGTAATTTGTCAAGCTAGTTTTGATGGTTTGTAATAAGCACTTTAGTGCTTAAAAGAATCAGGACTAAAGTCCTTACTACAAACTGGCTTACTTATAGATTGAAACTTTAAGCAACTATTAGATAATTACAGAAAAAGTCAAGAAAGCCAAACAACAAAAAAACCAGGGTTTTATCCCTGGTTTTATCAGTAATTATTACAAACTTTAAATGGCAAGTTGAGACAAAATTTGTCACTCACTGCCTTAGCCTTTGGCAGTTGCAAAAAAGCTGATGTGGTAAGGATTACCTTTTGCTGGATGTATCTGAACTTCTCTAAGTACAGTTTTACCAGTCCATTGCAATTCAGGAATACTAAGTTCAATTTCCGTCTTGTTAACAGCAGCTGCTTTCAGTAGACGTTCTACGACTTTGGCATCAATCACTAAAGAAATTGATTCTCTAGCATTGTGACCGTATAAGTTAGCAGGGATAAGTCCAGAACGGCGTAAAGCTTTAGGTTTGCTTCCTTCTGGTCTGGGTTTAGATTCGACAGTCAGAGCCATAAAATTTATCAGTTGTTATTTGTTATTTGTTAGTTGTCAATGGTCAATGGTCAAAAAACTTGAGACTCATTACTCATTACTCATTACTCACTACTCACTACTCAGCACTCAGCACTCAGCACTCATTACTCACTAAGCACTTAGCAAAGAAGCTGGAGTACCGTCGGCGTGCAACAAGGCACGTTTTGGCCCGTGAATGGGGTCTTCTACAATTATGGTTTGATCGCGGCTAGCACCTAAAGAGACGATCGCGATCGGGACTTCCATCAATTCTGCTAAGAATTTCAGATAGTCCAGTGCTTGCGGTGGCAAGTCTTCCAGGGTACGGCATTCTGTTGTTGGCACTTGCCAGCCTGGTAAGGTTTTGTAAATTGGACGACACCGCGCAAAAGTCCTAGAACTAGTGGGGAAGTGATCAGATCGTTCGCCGTCTATTTCATAGGCGACACAGACTTGAATTTCCTCTAATTCATCGAGAACATCTAATTTGGTAATCGCCATACAGTCCATACCGTTAATTCGCACGGCATAGCGACCGATAACGGCATCAAACCAGCCACAACGCCGTTTACGTCCGGTGGTTGTACCAAATTCTGCCCCGCGATCGCACAGTAATTCACCTAGCTCACCGTCCAACTCAGTAGGAAATGGCCCTTCTCCAACTCGTGTGGTGTAGGCTTTAGAAACCCCAATCACGCGGTCTATCATTGTCGGGCCTAACCCTGTACCAACACAAGCCCCCCCAGCGACAGGGTTTGAGGAAGTGACATAGGGATAAGTTCCATGATCTAAATCGAGGAGAGTACCTTGCGCCCCTTCAAATAATATGTTAAGCCGCCGTTGCACTGCATCATATATCTTCAGCGAGGTGTCAACAACGTAAGGCCGCAGGCGTTCTGCATAACCTAGATACTCTTCAATTACCTGCTGTGGATCTAAAGGTGGTAGGTTATACAGCTTTTCTAAAATAAGGTTTTTATTATTAATTGCCCATTCCAACTGGTCGCGCAGGGCATTTTGATCCATCAAGTCTAGTACCCTAATCCCTGTACGCTCTGATTTGTCAGCGTAAGTAGGGCCAATCCCTCGACCAGTCGTACCAATCTTATGGCTTCCCCGTCGTTCTTCAGATGCCTGATCTATTAATCGATGGTAGGGCATCGTGACGTGGGCTGTCTCAGAAATGAGCAGATTTTTAGTAGAAATATTTAAAGTTTCTAATTGGTCGAGTTCTTTGATCAAAACCTGTGGATCGATGACCGTACCACAGCCGATGACGCACTTAGTTTCTGGGTACAAAATACCAGAGGGGATCAAGTGCAGCTTAAAGGTCTGACCTTTGACTACAATTGTATGTCCAGCATTCACACCCCCTTGGTAACGTACTACCACATCTGCGGAGCGGCTGAGTAAGTCAGTTATTTTACCTTTTCCTTCATCGCCCCATTGGGCGCCTATAACAATGACGTTAGCCAAGCTTTTATTATTGAGGTAAAGTTTCCACAAAGAATCATTATCAACATATTCTGCGATATTTGTCAATGGAAATTGGGAATTGGGAATTGGGCAATTCAATGAGTGGATTTTGGATTGGGATCTCAATACTAAAATCTAAAATTCCCCTATCCCCTATCCCCTATCCCCTATCCCCTATCCCCTATCCCCTATCCCCTATCCCCT